>WFTH01000060.1 GCA_015485595.1 Candidatus Microgenomates bacterium | reverse complement strand
GCGCTAAAGTGGCCTTTTTCTTGAGATAAAAAGTGAATAATCTGATCAGTCTCGCCAAGGTTGGCTCGTTTTAAGACCAAACCATAGGTTTTAAAGTAGCGGGACATTGTGGCTAATTAATAATTGATAATTAAAAACTAGAAATTCAAGTTTAAAATCTAAAATTAAATTAAAACTGGGTTTCGTACTGGATATCTTTGTTTATCTTAAGCTCTTCTTCGCTACCGTCCACCTTTACAACGAAAGGATACTCATTCAAGCCGCCTTGTTTCCAAACATAAAGTCGGTAGGTTTCTCTGTCTTTATAGGGAACCTTTACTTCTAGTTTAAGTTTAGCCACTCCTTTTGGCTGGAGGACAAAGTAACCGTCTACCACGGTAAAACCGTTGGTTTCATATACTTTTGGTTCTTCTAAGAAGCCTTGAGCCTTAACAAGCTGAGATCCTTTTGGTAGGTAGATGCGACTCCAATCTTTTAAGGTGGAGTTTAAGCATAAAAGGCCGGCCTCTAGGTTGCAGTTGTCGGCCCGACGTGGGTTTTTGTAAGTTACCTCGATCGTTTTGGTTAGGTAACCGTCAACTGGGGGGGTAACTTCTTGGTACCACTCGTTTTTAACATAGAGATTAGACTTGGCTCCAGCTAGGTTAGCATCGACCACCGCCAAAAAGTCTTGATCTTGTTTTGGCGCAGACATTCGACCGGCTGCATTTATAGCCTCGGCTGCTTGCTGATCTGCTTGGTTTAGGAAGTAAAACTGAACGTGGCGAGCCCCAACGTCAGCAAAGAAACTTTCAAACAGCTGTGGCCAGAGATTTTTGGGGGCCGAATAAGACTTAACAATCAAACTTTGCATTAAAGGACCCAAGATGCCTTTTCTGTTTTCGCGAATGTAAGGTGTTGGTCGAGTAATAATTTCGGACAGGACATGAATAATCTGAGGGCAGTCGCAACTTTTATCGATCTCGGCGCCAAAGGTACCATAGCCAGGCACCTCGACCGGGCCAAGAATCTCCATAAGATGAACCACAAACTTGGTATCAATAGCAATGATGCCGTCTATGTTGTCTGGTTCTCCCGGAACGGTTGAGTAGTTTGAGTAAAAGACATCCATTGATTCTTTGAAGTCTGGATAGATGTTCATGTCTCTTAAGTGCCAGTACTTCTCGGTGGTTAGATAGCGACCTAGCTCTTTTGGAATAGGGATCTTTTTTCTAAACTTTTTATCAAGTTCATAGATGTCGTCTGACTTTTCAGCCGTTACTTTACCGTTTTCTACATTGACTACTGCGTAGGCGGTCAAAAAACCACCGGTGGGTCTAAGCTCGTTATCGTTCTGAAACAGAATCAGATACTTTTTCCTCTCCCCCTCTGCCCCAGCAATACTTGGCAGACGTTCGATGGCTGGGCGATAAGTTGAGAGCGCCTGACTAGCTCCGTCTAAGGTTTTTTGAGCCTGAATTAGCCTGTTTTTTATTACCACGCCCTTAACTGTTTCTGGGTAACGATCCGGGTTTATGCGAGCTAGATGTTCGTTGGCTGTCTCTAGGTCAGCCCCGATGGCATCCAACTGAGGTAAAAGTTTATCGATCGTGCCAAGTAGAGAGGAAATGCGATCCTCTACCGTTCCGCCGCCAAAACTACCCTCCCCTTTAAAGCCAAGCACGTCCGCATAAGGCACAAGGGCATCAACCGCCTTTTGACCGGCAGCCAGTCCAGCTTGAGCGGCATCTATGGCTTCCTGTCCGTCTTTGTAGTAGTTAGCCACAAAAGGGACAAGGCTTAAAAACTTAAGCTTGCCATAGCTTGACTCAAGTTCACCAAGCTTGGTTTGGCTTTCATCCAGAGCCGCTTTTGTTTTTATAAGATCTTGCGCTTTAAAAGCATCTTTGGCCTGCAGTAGGCTGAGTTTAAGTGTCTCTGACTGGTTTTTTAGCTGTTTGGTTACTAGGTAGCTATAAGATCCAACCGAGCCTAGAGCTAAAAGAACAAGGCCAAGTACCAAACCAATCCATTTAAGATGGCGCTTTTTTGAACTTGAGGTTTTGGTTGTATTTGAGATTGACTGAAATGAGTCTGTCTTCAGTGGTTGTTCTACGGTTAAGTTATGGTCTTGATTCTTGGAGTCAGCATGGGGTGAGAGATGATCTAGATTTTGCATAAAAGTAAGTATAACCAAAGTTTAGATTTTTTACCAGCGAGAGAGCATGGCTCTGGGAGTTTTCAGCAGGATTTTAATGTCTTCCAGAATGTTGTGCCTTTTGGCATACTCAGCATCCATGCGGGCTCGTTCTTTGAAAGGAATGTCGTTTCGGCCGTTAACTTGCCACACGCCGGTGATGCCAGGCTTGATGGAGAGGATATAAGGCAAGTACTTTTTGGTGCTTGGGTAACGGTTGGTCTGTTCGATGAGCTCTTTTTTTAGGTAGGCTCTGGGACCAACAATGCTCATCTCACCTTTTAAGACGTTAAACAGTTGGGGAAACTCGTCGATCGTTAGGCGCCTTAAGGTCTTTCCTACTCGAGTAATTCTAGGGTCATTCTCGATCTTCCAGTCGTTCTCTTTAAACTTTTTTAAAAGCTTCTTGTTCTTTTTGTGCAGGATCTCATCAGCATCTTGTACCATCGAGCGAAACTTTAGCAAGTAAAACTCACGGCCAAACTTCCCTAACCGTCGGTGACGAAATAGGATTGGCAGACCGGTGTCGATCCAGATGGCGATCGGCACCACGATCCAGAAAGGCAAAAAAGTAATGATCAAGATTACAGCAGAGGTAACATCAAGCACTCGCTTGTAAAAGTAGTATTGTCTGTGTTTGTAGGTATAAGTTCTGTCTATATAAACAGAAAGCTCGCTTGCTTTATCCACCATGGTAAGTCTATTTTATAGGTAGTCGACTAGATTGTCAGCCTTTAAACGTTCAACGATCTTTTTCACGTCCTGACTTCTTTCCTTAGGCATGACCAAGAGGATCTCGGGGGTGTCGATGATCACAAAGTCCTCCACTCCTAACAAAGCGATCATCCGTTTATCGTTATGTACCAAGTTGTTTTTTGACTCTAAAGTCAGCACCTTCACTTGGTTGTTTTCTGAGTCGGCAGTAATGACGTTGCCGTTTAGGTCTTTTCTCCCTAAGTCATAGACCACCTTCCACTCACCGATATCGTTCCAACCAAAGTCACCTGGAATCAGGTAAAGATTGTTTGCCTTTTCCGAGATAGCATAGTCTATAGCAATACTTGTCGCTTGTTTATAGATTGGTTTTAACAGTCTTTGAAATTCTCTAGGATTTTTAGTTTTTAATAAAGGTTGGACAAGTTTGTAATCTTCAACAAAGTACTTCTTGAAGGCCTCTAAAATAGCGTCAGCTGACCAGACGTAGTTGTTAGCGTTCCAGAAGTACTGACCAGTGGAGATAAAGGCTTGAGCGGTAGCCAGGTTTGGTTTTTCGGTAAAGCTATCCACCTTAAACAAGCTCACGTCCCTATCTATCTTGCCCACCTCCTTACCAACCTTAATGTAACCAAAGCCAGTAGCTGGGTAGGTCGGGGTGATGCCGACCGCGATCAGCTTGTCTTTATCCTCGGCGGCCTTGGCGGCTGCTTGCATTAACTTCACAAACTCATCGGTTTTTTTTACCACATGGTCTGCTGCTCCGTTAACCACGATGGCGTCTGGATGTTTGGTCTTGGCAAAGACCGCTCCAACCAGCATAGCCAGAGCTGTGTCTTTTTTCTCTGGTTCAAAGATGATGTTTTCTTTTGGCAGTTGAGGCAGCTGTTTGGTGACCTCTTTAACGTAGTTTTTGTTGCTAATAACCAAGATGTTTTCCCAGGGAGTGATCTTACTGAACCGATCAGCCGTTGCCTGAAGCATGGTCTTATCCCCAGCGAGTTTTAGAAACTGCTTGGGGGTCTTTTTTCTGGACTTAGGCCAAAGTCTGGTACCACCGCCGCCAGCTAAGATTAAGGTAAAGATGTGATCTTGAGTTTTTTTGGACATAATCCCCTTTCGTTTTAAAATTTTTAGGTTCAATCTGTTGGTCAAACTCAAAGTTGCAAAACTTGTTGTAAAACTTAAAACTATAATTCTTATCAAGTTGCTGAACCGAGTCAATAAAGACGCTTACGATGTTATCCAGGCAACCGGATCGGCTTAGCGTTGCTTGAAAAAATCATAGTTTTAAGTTTTAACGCATGCCTGCATAACTGTGTCATACTTTGTATGACACAGTTAAAGCAAGCTTATCATACATGAGTTTTTTAAGGTTTTGCAAGTATGATTTTTGGCTAAACTTTAAGGTTTGCCGTTTAAGTTCGACTGGTTTTATCTGGCGATATCTCTGATCTTTAAGAATTTTTAAAAGACTGGTTATGCTTGGGTGATCAAGCTTAAGAGTCTGGGTCTTATCTTTTAAGACCTCGGCTACCCCACTTTCTGCGTTAATCACACTCGGTGTGCCAAAATAACCCGCTTCAAGCGGCACCAGGCCAAAATCTTCTAGACCTAAAGAGATAACCAGCTGAGCCTGATCATAAAGTAAAGCCAGGACTTGATCATTTACATTACCTAGAAAGAAGATAAGCTTACCCTTATCTAGGTTTCTGCTTAACCAACTAGCCAAGGATTTCTGGCTTGCCGGAGGGTAAAAGATGGCGCCTTTATCTTGAGCTAACCGAGCTAGCCTGGTAGCATCTAGACCACTGCCAACGATGATCAGCGGTTTTTTCAGTTTCAGACTAGCCTTAACTGCCAGATCAACTCTTTTGTAAGCAACTAACCTTGAGACGCTTAGGTTAAAGCCAAGTTGGGTAAGGAGGTAAGTTAGCTTGGGCAGCTGCTTTTTGGCTAGTTTAAGTTTTGGCCGAAGATCAGTGGCAAAGGGATAGAGTGGTTTTTCGAGCTTGACTTGGGGGTAGATCTTTTGAGCTCGAGCTTTTACTAGCTTGCTCAAAGGCACGATCACATCTGGACGGAGGCTGCTGGCTTTCTCAAACCAAGTTAGGTAGCTTCTGGCCGGGAGAGAGACTAACTCAAGCAGCTTAGCACGCCAGTTTGGATCTGACCCCAAGTAGGTCTCTTGATAGCGATAAAGATAGCGCGGTGGTGTGAGTAGGTAGTTTAGGTGAAGCTGATGTGGTTTAGTTAGGACTGCCTTGCTTTGGCCGCTGCTTAAAGACAGGACTACTTGGTAGCTGGAAAGATCAAAACTTTCAAAGGCTAAGGGAGTAAGTGGTTCAAAGAACTGATGTCGTTTTCTGGCTAAAGGCAACTTGTTTAAAAAGCTTCCGTGGACGTGGCGGAAGTTTTTTAACCACGGAGCTTTTTTGTCTGTCACGCTGGTAAAAAGGTCCGTTTCGGGAAAAAACTGGCCAATAGCTTTAAGCAAACGTTCGGCCCCGCCAAAGTGAGTGTTAGCTCGGTCATAGACAACTGCCAGCTTGATTTGGTTAGGTCTTGAGGGCTTTGGCATAGACTTTTAAGGTCTGATGAGCACAGTCTTCCCAACTGTAGTTTTTAAGTAGTCGCTTGGTTTTGAGTGGTTTTTTAAGTTTAACTTTTTCTTTGGTTAAAAGTTGAGCCAGTTTTTGATCGTTAGTGGGGGGGAAGTAAGAGACTGCGTCTTGGTAGATCTCGTGAAAAACCGGGATGTCAGAAGCCACCACTGGCGTTCCTAGACTTAACGCCTCAATGCCGGTTAGGCCAAAACCCTCATGGATCGAGGGTTGTACCAAGACGTGGGCCTTTTCATAAAGGTATCTTAACTCACTATCTTTAAGCTGATGCAGAAAAATGACTCTGGTGGTTAGGTTGAGCTTTCCCAGTAGATCTTGAGTTTGAGCTAAAAAAGCGTTACGAGCGCTTACGATTACCAACTGTTTTTTTGGCAGCCTTTTTAGAGCTTTAAGTAGCACCTGGATGTTTTTATGAGGATAGAGCGAGCCGACATAAAGAAGGTAGTCTTTTGGGAGGATCTTTTTCGGCGCCTGAGATTCTTGTGGCAGACTCACGCCTTCGTAGATTACATTTAGGCGGTTTTTAGCCTTTGGCCAGTAAACCAAGAGATCTTTTTTAGTTTGGTTTGAAGGCACCAAGATTTGGCTTGCCCCTAAAACGGCTTGCCTAACCACTAGGCGGTACATTAAGTATTTTAGGTGGTAGATAAAAGGAGACAGAGTGGTTACCGAGCTACCTTTTTGCTTATGCCAAAGTAGGTCGTGAATGGTGATGATAGTTTTTTTGTTATAGAGTAAGGGTTTGTTAAAGTGAGGCACATGAAGCAGATCAAGCTTGTCCTGACGGTAACGCTGATCCATGAACCACTGTTCTTTTAAAGAGTAGTGAGTGATTGGAGTTAAGTAAAACTCAACCTGTTCAAGACGTTCAGGGAGAATCAGGCGTCTTAAGACTTGAGCTTGAGAGGGTTCAAAAACATAGAGAATCCAGTGGTAGTTTCTGGGTCCTTGGTTAATTAATCTGGGAACAAGCTCAACTATATACCGTCCAATACCGGTATGAGAAGTGCCGGTCAGACGGCAGTCAATCCCAAGACGCCTAGTCATCTAAGTTTTACTTCTTTGTTTTTTTGGTTCTGCTAGTCTTTTTCGCGCTGGTTTTTTTTGCAGTTTTTTTGGTGCGAGTTGACTTTTTGGTAGTCTTGGTTTTTTTGCTTTTATTTAGAGCCTCATCCACGATGTTTTCTAGTTCTTTAAGCTCTTCGTCACTTAAGAGTTCATCCACTTCGCTTAAGTCAAGCTCGTTCATTAGGCGGAAGATCTCTCTTTCGCGTTTGAAGTTGCTTAAGAAAGCATAGAGAAAGTAAAGTACCGTAACCGCAAACGAGACCACCGCGATGTAGTCAAAGATTGGTGGTGCCTGAAGCAACTGCTTATTAGCGTAGACATACTTCACCAAGATCAAAGGCAACATACTGTTTATGACCAAGGCCACGATGGTGATGGTGATGGCCTCAAGCAAGGTCTGTGAGTTTTTGGCTCTTAGGTCGTTAATTCTTGTGGAAATGACGTTGGGGTTCATAAAGCTCCTTTCTTTATAGTTATAAAAATTTTTACTAACTTGCGGACCCAACCGGGATAGCTTTGAGCATAGTGCTTATCGTAGTATTGTAGCATAGTGTTGTAAAAATGCTTGCGGGTTTTTCTGGCGATAGCTTGAGAGGTGTTTTTTAGGCCGGACTTATACTTATGATGAATCAAGCTAACGTCAGGATAAAAGACTACTTGCCAGCCTTTATTCCTAAAGCGACGACACCAGTCTAGATCCTCGGCATACATAAAAAAGCGTTCATCTAAAAGCCCAACTTGCTTAATAGCGGTTTGCCTTACCATCATGGCGGCACCTGAAACAGCGTCAACCTGGTGCGTTTGATTTAAAGGTTTAAAACCTTGGTGGTACTGACCAAACCAGCTAGAGGTAGGAAAGAGCGCCTCTAGTTTTAGAAAGTAAGTTAAGGCCGCCCAAAGGGTAGGTTCACCTCGGTGGCAAGCCGGATCAAGCGAGCCATCGGTAAAGACGATCTTTGGACCAATCACAGCTACTTGAGGATGTTGATTTAAGTAGTCAACCAGAAGGTCTAGATTAGAGTCAGCCGTAAACTCTACGTCTGAGTTAAGCAGCATAACGTAGTCAGTCTGACTTTTTTCTAAAGCCAAGTTGTTAGCTTTGGCAAAACCGAGGTTTTTTCTTGCTTGAATTAAACCAGCCCAACGAAAGTTTCTTTTGACTAAAGTAGTCGAGTCATCGGTCGAGGCGTTATCCACCACCGTTACCTTTACCCGGTGGTAAGCTTGATCAAGATAGCGCTTTTTTAAACTACTTAAGGTTTTTTTTAGCCAAAACTGAGCGTTGTAGTTAACAATGATGATCTCTAAGCTAGACTTCTTTTTTCTTGGCATGTTGTTTTTTTATTTTAAGAAAAACTATTGTATATCTGGTTTAGCTTTTTGGCAATCAAGGGCCAGTCATAGTGGGTTTTAACATAACGTTTGGCGTTTGTAGCCAAGCGTTTGGCTAGTTTTTGTTCAGTAAGTATCTGGGTGGTTGCTTGAATCATCTCTTCTACTTTCTCAGCTATCAAGACATGTTCTTTATCTTTCACCCTTAAACCCTCAACCGCCAGCTTGGTGGCCACGATCGGAGTGCCGGCAGCCATGGCTTCAAGCACCTTGTAGCGAGTACCCTTGCCAGAAAAAACCGGGGCGATTAAGACGTGGGCTGACTTAAAGGCATCACGAATATCAGGAATTCCACCAGTAACCTTGATTCGAGAGTCTTCTTGTTCTAGCTTAAGAACGTCCGGCGTAGGCGAGTTGCCTACGATCCAGAGGCGAACATCTTTCAGTCTAGGTTTAAGCTTAGGCCAGAATTTTTTGACTAGAAACTTAACCGCTTCCCTGTTTGGCAGCCAGTTGAAGGTGCCGACAAAAAGGACAGTCGGTTCTTTGGGTAGGTGCTTGAGTTTCTGATCGAACCAGTAAACATCTACACCGTTTTCGACTACAGCGACCTTCTCTGGTTGTTCAATCTTTTTAATCACAAAGTCCTTGTCCTCTTGACTCATGACAATCAGCTTGTGTGCTTTTTTCCAGTAGTGTTTCTCCCAGTTTTTAATCTTGTTTACGTCGATGTTTAGCAAAGGTTGAAGTAGCTTCGGAGCTTTCTTAACGTAGCTTTCGTAACCAAGATACTCGATTGTCTGCTCAACCAGAATTACCGGCATCTTTGTTTGAGGCAGGTGTGGCATCATGTAAAAGGTCTCGGCATGAATTAAGTCGTAGCGGTTCTTTGCGATCTCTGCTTTTATGGCATTAGCTGCTTTTTTGGAGTAGTTGCGAATAACCAAGAAAGGGTACTTGGAGAAACCGGTACGCACAATGTTTTTTAAAGTAAAAGGTTTTTTTGGTCGCTTAAAGACCTTTACCTGATGACAGACTTTTTCTAGTTCAGGGATGTATCTTTTTTCACTTTCGTCTTTAATTAAGGCAAACAAGGTGATCTTATGCTCTTTATTTAGGTGTTTTAGTAGGTTGTAGGTGCGAATCTGCCCCCCTGAAAGCAAAGGATATGGTAGGTAGGGCGTTAACATCAAGATCTTCATAAACAAAATACTCTAAATTCTAAGCTCTAAATCTAAAAAATCTAGTTTCTTAAGTTCTAGACTTCGTTTTTAATTCAAAATTCAAAATAATAATGGCTCTAGACTAGCAAATGCTATAATCTAGAG
>WFTH01000059.1 GCA_015485595.1 Candidatus Microgenomates bacterium | reverse complement strand
TAGACTGCGTCAAAACAGATAGCACCCGCTGCCACTTCTTCGTTAAACGGTGCTCCGATCTTGGCGGCCACAATCGGTAGGTGTTTCAGTCTAAGCTCTTGAGAAACTATCTGACCGATCGGCCAACCTCCTCGCAGTAACGAAAGAACTACTACCTTATTTGGTTTTATCTGTTGAGACTTAAGCCAGACCTTAAGTGCCTGAGTGAGTTTTAAACCAGCATCTTTTCGATCTTTAAAGATCATCTTGTTAGCGGTCTCGATTGACTAGGTTAATGTAGTAAAGGAGTTGTAGGAGCGCCGTAACAGCAGCAGCTAGGTAGGTCGAAGCGGCGGCGGTTAAGACAGCTCTACTTCCCTCCTTATCCGACTTGGTTTTAAGAAGTCCAGCTTGCCTAAGCAAGGCTGTCCCCCTCCTAGACGCATCGATCTCTATCGGCAAGGTGATAAACGAAAAGATCACCATAAGACTAAAGGTAAGTACACCTAATCTGGCAAGTCCATAGATGTTAAGCAGTAGACCCACCATAATCATGGCGTAGGATAAAACTGGGCTTAAAGTTACTGCTGGAACCAGAAAGCTTCGTACTTTGATTAGGGCACTCCCAACTTGGTGTTGCTGAACATGTCCAAGTTCATGAGCGACAACAGCCATGGCTGCAACACTGTTTGATTTTTGGGTTGAGTTTGAAAGTCTGACAACTTGATGGACGGGGTCGTAGTGATCAGACAATGTTCCTGAGGCATGTTCGATCTTAACCGGCTTGAGGTCTGTCTTTTTAAACAGGGTAAAGGCTATCTCTTCTCCGGTTAGATCAGCACTGTTTTTTTCTTTTGACCATCTAGAAAAGGCCACTTTGATGTAGATTTGTGCCAAAAACGAGATAGCTAGTGTAATGAAAAAGATCCAGCTATAAAAGGGATCAACATATCCAAAAAACATCCTAAGGTTATTTTAACAGAGTAAGCTTAAAAAGCAAAAGTGTAGGTTTTTTAATAAAGGTTCGGTTCTTGTCAGAAAGATGTTTTTCGTTATACTTAAGTAAAGAAAAATAAAATAAAGGATGTTTTAGCAGATGAAAATTAAAAATAGTTGGGGGGTTTTAGCTGTTGTTGCTTGGGCGGTGTTTTTGGCCTTAGTAAATACCACCGCACTTAACCTTTCTCTCTCAGCTTTAACGAGTGACCTTCAGATATCTTTAGAAGTTGTTTATAGAGTGGTTGTAGGCTATCTTTTGGTGCTGGCTACTTCAAGTTTAGTTAGCTCTTATGTTTCAGCTTTTTTTGGTAGGCAAAAAGTTTTTGTTCTGGGTTTAGTTTCCTTAGGACTAGGGGCGATGGGAGTGGCTTGGTCTGTAGATCTTGTTACCCTAGCTTTAGGCATGTTTTTGTTAGGTGTCGGAGGAGGAATGGTTTTGGTTAACGCAGCTTGGCTTCTTAGAAAACGTTACCGGAGCTTACAGCTTAGTCGGGCTTATCAGGTGGTAAACTTATCAGGTCTGCTGGCGATTATTTCTGGTTTGTTAATAAGTGGTCTTTTAACTTTTTATCTTGACTGGCGGTGGTTTTTTAAGCTTGAACTTTTAGCTTTAGTTTTAGTTTCTGTTTTCCTTAGTACCGTCTTTACCAAAGAAAAGCTGCCAACAAAAAGACGGTTTGACTGGCTTGGGGCGGTGTTTTATTTATTAGGTCTGAGTGCCTTTGTTTCTGGAGTTATGATGGTTAGAAGTTATGGTCTGTTTTTTTCTAGCCAACTGCTACTAGTAAACGGGGTGCAGCTTAGACTGCTTGATCTGTCTTTAGCCTCTTTACTTTTTGGTTTAGGAACTGTTTTTGGTTTGAGTTTTTTAGTTTGGGAGCTTTACTTATGGGGTCGACGGCGAGTTGGGTTAGTTAAACCCACTTTATTTTTCGCTCAAACTTTTAGAGAAGGTTTGATAATTCGCTCTCTTTACTTTACAGTCTTGATAGCTCTTTGGTTTATCTTGCCGCTTTACCTTCAGGTTATTCCTGGATTTAATCTAGTGCAGATCAACTTAGTTTTGTTGCCCGCAGTGTTAGGGGTGGTAGCGTCTGCTTTAGGGTTGTTTTCTAGGCTATCTTATAAAGACGGTCTTAGACTGGGTTTGGTTTTAAACCTGATCGGTCTTTTGATCTTGGTAGGTAGTTTTAGCACTAAGTATTATGGGTGGTTCTTTCTAAGCAGTACCTTTTTGGGTCTAGGCATGGGGCTTTTGGTTTCTAAGATAGCTAGTTCTGAACTAGCAGATGTAAAGTTTAGAGACTTAGTTAGCGCTACAGGAACTTTACTCTCTTTTCAGTTTTTAACAGGAGTTATGAGTCTGGCTGTGTTTGGTTCGTTTGTGGTTTATGGTCTAGAAAAGTCTCAAGCTTTTAGCC
>WFTH01000058.1 GCA_015485595.1 Candidatus Microgenomates bacterium | reverse complement strand
GTCTAATTGGTTTTAGATTTAACTTGGTGGTGGAGGTTAAGCTAGTTGTTGATTGACTTGGCGGCTTTCGACGTGAACGGGCTTTAAGTTTTGGCATCAAACTCATTCTAGCAAAGTTTTGCTCATGCAACTAAAAGAAAAGCTGACTATAATAAAGGGTATGAATCAAACGGTTGTGATTATCACTGGTGTTATCTTGGCAGTTTTACTAGCGACGCTGATTTTTTTGGTCAAAAAACTTCTTGATACTCAAAAACAAACTCAAGCAGACGAGGATCAGCTAGAAAAGATCGTGGATCAAGTTTTTGGTCGTTCGATAGAGAAGATTGCCAAGCAGTCCAAGCGAGTGCTAGAAAGCGACAGAGAGACGATTAAGGTTGATCTGGAAAACAAACATAAGCAACTGGAGAAACTTATTGGTCGCATCGAAGACGAGTTGGAACGTCGAGATAAAGAGTTGGCCCAACTAGAAAAGGCTCGTAGTCAGCAGTTTGGCGAGTTAAAAAGGCAACTTGAGGATCAGCGCCGGGTAAGTGAAAAACTAGAGGTTTCAACCCGCGAACTACAGAAGGTCTTAGCTAGCAACCAAAAACGAGGCGCCTGGGGCGAGCGGATTATCGAGGATCTTTTGGAATCAAGTGGTCTGATTAAAGGTACCCACTGGGTGGCTCAGACCAAGCTCGGCAAGACCGAGTATCGCCCAGATATCACCTTGCTTTTACCTCATGACCGAGTGGTGCCGGTGGATGTAAAGTTTCCCTTTACCGCCTTGCAGGGTCTGTCTACCAGTGATGATAAGGAAACCAGAAAGCGTTATAAGGATCAGTTTAAAAGAGATGTTAAGTCTAAGGTGGATCAGGTGGCCAAGTACATCTCGCCAGAGTCGGGCACCTTGGACTACGCCATCTTGTTTGTGCCGAACGAGGCGGTCTTTGCCTACATTAACCAAGACTTTCCCGAAATTGTGGACTATGCTATCTCTAAACGGGTGTTAATGGTCTCGCCGATTAGCTTTTTGATTGTAGCGCGAACGGTGATGGAAAGTTATCGCAACTTTATGTTGGCGGATAACCTGCGCGGGGTGTTAAAGCACATAGATGAGTTTATAGCTGAGTGGGATAAGTTTAAGGCGGCTTTTGAAAAGTACGGCAACGCCATTGGGTCACTGCAGAAAAGCTATGAACAACTAGCCGGCACCAGGGTAAGAGTAATGGAGCGCAAGGTGGGCAAGGTAAAAGAAGCCGGCGGCACGGTACTTTTGGAAGAAAAGAGTTAAGAGTGAAGTAGTTTTTTAGAGTTTTCCAGTTAACCCAGTTTGATGTTTTTCTATTTCTAGATTCAACTCGTACCTTTCACTAATGCTAATAATTTGTCTGTGTAGAGTAGTAAAGTGATTGTAGATAGCAGAGTCAGATTTTCCTATATTGATGTCACTAAATTCTTGATCTTTTTGCATTTCTGCTGCAATTTTTTTCCACTCCATTTGCTCGCCTTCTTTTGGAAACCTGAGTCTAAAAACTTTATTTAAAAAGAGTTTGTACTTTTCAACTTCGCCCGCTTGTTTATGTTTTTCAGCAAGATGCTGAGCCATTCTGGTTAGGGCGATGTTAATGATAATGTTTGCTAGCTCGCTGTCTGTAAAGGGTTCATATTCTCTAATCTTTGCTACTTCTTGTTTGATGTTAATCCATGCGTTCATGCTTTCTTCATCTGGGGTGTAGGTTAAAGTAATGGAGTTATCCAAAGAAACCGAATGGTCTATGATTTCTGCTAATTTATCCAAAAACGTTTCAACTACGTATTGCAAATCTAGATTTTCGCTTGATGGTTTACTTTGAGTACTAATAGCTTCTTTTACTGTTAGATCAAATATGTCTAGTACTACATCTTGGTGTTGTTGATAGTCATCTAATAACTTGGCAAATTCACTTGGGTTTTCATAATAAAAACGAAGTAGTCCAGCTAGGTAGTTGGCGAGTTGAACTAGTCTGTCTTGAGAATTTGATGCAGCTTGGCTTAACACATTACTGATAAACTCAGTCGGGTTATCCTCACTTATTAAGTCATACCAAATAACATCATATATATTTTTACTATTTAAACCTTCTTGATATCTACATACAGTATCTATAGCATCTTGGGGTGGTTTATATAAATCATGAATGTTTTCGACTGTTTTATTTTTCACAATTACATCTCCTTTTCAAAAAACTTTAGGTCTCTGTTTACGGCTTGGTTCCAGTTTACCATAGGACGGAGGTTGTGGTCAGCGCCGGGATAGGTGTAGTAGGTGTAAGAGATGGAAGATAGAGGATAGAAGACAGAAGAAGTTTTGTCTGTATACCCGCCGATTTTTTCGACCTCGGATTTTACCTGAGCGCTGGCGGTGGCCAAAACTGCCTCGCGCCTTTTGTTTTCTTTTTCTAACTTAGCCACAAACTCATCACTCCAGGTTTTAAGGGCTGCCTCATCTGCTGTGCCATGATGAATCTGCAGGGGTCCAGTTAAAAAGTCTAGATGTTTGGTTAAACTAAAGTCAAAGACATTATAGTCTTTCTCAAACATGCTTAGCCACTTGCGCGTAGCTTTGCCCTCATCCTCCATCTCGTCGGTAAAGAAAAGGATCGAGTAAGGGAAAGGCGCGGTGACCGGCGCCCAGAGAGTAGTCGGGATCGGTTGGCTTAAGATTTCCAGCGTGGTGAGAGCGATCTGGCCACCGTTTGAGTGAGCCCAGATACCAAGGGAGCGAGATGGAAGATAAGAGATAGAAGATGGAAGAGATGGGTCAACAACTTTGGTGGGTACGCCAGAGTCTTGAATGGTTTTGATTAGTTCGATCACGTTAATCGGTTTAATAAACCGCGCCTCCCATGAGTCATCTGGTTCGGGATCGCTTTGGCCATAACCAAAAAAATCTGGCGAGAGAGTAATGTAACCATGTTTGGCAAAGACACTAGCGGCCGGTTGGGTGCCAATGCCTGGTTTGTAACTTGTCCTGGGCACCCAGCCCCTGATCATGATGATCACTTTAGGCTTGTTATCATCTCCGGTCTTTACCTTAAAGGGAAGGTTGATCACTCCAGACATGGTTTTGGCCATGGTTTGGTAGGTAAAGAGGTAGCTTCTAAACTCATCGGTCGAGTAGTTGTCAAGCTCTTTAACTAACTTAATCTGACTTGCCTGATAAGGGTAGTTTTTTAGGTTTAAGATGGTGTACTTATTAAGTGGTAGGTCCTTTTTTTCTGAAGTCTGCAAGGAAATCTCTTTTATGGGAGAGACCAAGTGATAGGTGGTGTTTTTTTGAAAATAAAAAAAGACTATCCCAGCTATAGAGCCTGCAATCAAGACAAATCCAGCCAGTTTTAACCAAAACTTCATCTTTGTTATTTTAGCATGGTTTAGGTTTATCTTTGGGCGGTTTTAGGTTAGAATGAGATGTTAAGGCAAGTAAAAAAGCCAAGTAACAAAAATGTATGACAAAGTATGACACTTTTTAACCTAGAAAGTGGTTTGCTATACTGGTTTGCCAGTGGCCGCACCGACGGTTTAACTGATGTTTTTAACCTAATCACTCACGCAGGAGGAACTAAGTCGCTGATCTTGGTTATTGGCCTAACCTTGTTGAGTTTGGCTTGGTTTAGGTTTTATAAAGAAGCAGCTATCTTGTTTTCTGGTATGAGTGTGGGGGTGATTACTAGTCAGAGTCTAAAGCATTGGATTAATCGAGCTCGGCCGGAGGTTGTCTCTCATCTGACCGAGTTTAGCTCGCCCAGTTTTCCTT
>WFTH01000057.1 GCA_015485595.1 Candidatus Microgenomates bacterium | reverse complement strand
TTATTACAGATGATCTTTGCCAAGCTAAAAAAAATTCCTCAAAAACTTTGGCTTCGACCGAGACTTTTTCAAGGTCGATTCTTAGTCAGGCATCAGGGTTGGTCAGTGTTTGATGAGCTTAGCCAGTGGGACGTGATCTTTTTACTTGACGGTTGTCGCTTTGATACTTTTAAAAAAGTCAACTTTCTGCCTGGCAAGCTCGAAAAAAGATACTCACTTGGTAGTTGTACGCCTCAGTGGGCTCAAGCGGCTTTGCCTAAAAAACCGCTTAAAAACCTTATCTACATCTCGGCTAATCCGTTTCTGTCTGACTTTTACCTTAAAAAATGGCAGAAGCAGGGTTGGTTTTATAGACTTGAGCCTGTCTGGGACTATGGTTGGGATAAGAAGCTAAAGACCGTGCCCCCGACTAAGGTCATGAGCGCTTTTTTACGTCTGGAAAAGATTTATCCTAAACTTAAGTTTTTTGTTCACTTAATGCAGCCACATCACCCGTTTATTGGTAAGAAACGGATTAAGGAGGTGGGTTGGCAAACGGCTCGAGAGATAGCTAAAGGGGACAGGCCCAAAGATAAAAGGCAACCGCATGTCTACCAGCTACTTGAAGCAAAAAAAGTCAGTCAAACTGAGGTGATTCAGGCTTATGAGGCTAACTTGGAGTTGGTTCTAGGTGAGATTAAAAAGATCTTGCCTAGGTTAAAGGGCAAAAAGGTGCTTATTATGTCTGATCATGGCAATCTTTTTGGGGAGTATGGGCTTTACTCTCATCCTGAAGACCTGCTAGTTCCAGAGCTGATTACCGTACCTTACTTTAAAGTTGAGATTTAAAATTACCCAGCTTTTTAAAGCTTTTAAGATAGCTTTTGCATCTGCTCCTCGGGTAGGACTCGAACCTACAACCCTCCGGTTAACAGCCGGATGCTCTGCCATTGAGCTACCGAGGAATGTTTAACGACCTAGATTTTATCACTTGTTTGATGACTTTTCTACTTTATTTTCATCACTTTTTTCCGATACCGGTTAGCAAAGCGGTGGGCTTCATCGCGCAAGCGAGCTAGGAGTTTGCCGGCTGGGCGACTGGTCACGGGAACTAGTTGGTATGCTTGTTTAGTTTGATCGTAAACAACCAGTCGATCGGGGCGTTTAGCCAGGCCAACGATGGGGGTGTTGATGTTTAGTTTGTCTGCAATCGCTTGAACTTTAGTCACCTGACCCTTACCACCATCAATCACAATTAGATCCGGTAGGTCAGCTGTTTTTTTAAACCGACGAGTTAAAACCTCAGCGAGAGCTTGATAGTCATCTGGCACTTGGGTTTTAAGCTTGTAGTGGCGGTACTTGTTTTTAACCGGTTGACCATAGGCAAACACCACTCGCGACCCCACCCCGTACTCGGTGCCCAGGTGGGAGATGTCGTAGGCCTCGATGGTGAAGTGAGATGAAAGATGGAGGATGGAAGATAGAAGATAATGGTCATTTAAGATCTCAATCAAGTCAATTAGTTGTTTTTGGTTAATGTCATCACTTAAGTTTGGATTTTTTAGGTAGTCAGCCGGCGAGTGGTATTGAGCGGTGAGTTTTTGGAGGCGATCGATTAGGTCTCTTACCCTAGCCGCCTCCTCAAACTTTTCTGCTTTGGCTAGCTTGCGCATCTTTTTTTCTAGATCTTTAATCATCGCTTGTTTTTTTCCCTCCAAAAACAAGATCAACTGACGAAAGTTTTGCCAGTAGGTTTTAAGATCGATCGTGCTATCACAGATGCCAGGGCAGAGACTGATCTGTCTGTAAAAACAGGCTTTCTTTTTATGTCGTTGCCAACTGGTTCGGCTTGAGTACTCGCACCACTTAAAGATGCGTCTTAAGACCTTCAGTGCCTTTTTAACCTCTTGCCCATTTATAAACGGCCCAAAATAAAGCGAGGTTGAGTTTTTAGTCTGATGAGTCAATTTAACCGCTGGCCAAAGTTGCTGATTTATTACATGAGCTAGACCCTTAGCCTTATAGATCTGTCCGTTTTTTATCTCGATAAAGAAGTAGTTTTTATCGTCCTTACCCTGAATGTTGTAACGTGGTTTGTACTGTTTAATCAAAGCCGCCTCTAGAATCAAGGCCTCCAGCTC
>WFTH01000056.1 GCA_015485595.1 Candidatus Microgenomates bacterium | reverse complement strand
TAGCAACTCAGACTCAAAACCAGACAGCTTATCTTTTAATCCCGAGACGACCGAGTTTCTGATCCCGCGCCGTTTCTGGTTGGGTTACTACAAGCTAAAGGTAAAACTTAATCCTAATCAAGTTCAAACCCAAACCTTCTTTGCCCTGCCTATCTCGCTGGTTTTGCTTTCTTTGGTGGGAGGTTTGATCGGTGGAGGGCTTTATCTACTTAAGCGTCAATTAAAACTCTAGGTAGATACTCCAAGAAAAATAGGGACTTGCTTTTTAAGATGAAGGTACTCTATTATAAATAGAGTTTAAATTTAAACATCATCAAATTTACGTTAAAACCATGAAAAAACAGACCGATCTTGTCTATACTTCTTTGTTTAAAGTCATCTCCTTAATTTTAGTCGTAGTCTTGAGTGGTGTGGGCTTTGGTGTCTTCTCGCAAGTTGACTCAGCTAACTTAACCAATGTTTCCGTTACTTTGTCTAACCCTAGACCTTCGTTTCGAGGTAAGCTAGATGCCAACAACAGCGTGGGCTCTTCCACCGTCTCGATCCAGACCAGTGGTTGGCCATCTATCTCAACCAATCAACTACAAACCAACGATACCATCTTAATCGGTAACGACGGTACTGCCACCACCTACACTGTCACTAGTATTCCCTCTAGCTCAACCTTTAACATCACTCCGGTTCTAGGCAGTGGCGATGCCGACAGTGGTGACGATGCGATCAGCACTCAATCAGCCAACCTAACCGTCAAGTTAACAACCGCCAACGCTGTTGCCAACGGTAAGTTTAGAGTCTTGGTTCCAGCCGAGGCCGACGATACTAGCGCAGCCGATGGTTTGCCAGACAGTGGTAAGTTTGATTTTAGCACCACCGCACCCACCGTTACCTGCCCCACAGACATTACTGGTTATGACTTTGTAACCGGTGTGGCCACAGCTTCGGCGGTCACGGTCGATGGTCAAGACTACCATGCTTTTACCTGTGCTTACTCAGGAGATGGAGCTATCGGCACTGCTTTTGACGGCAGTACTAACGATCCCATCACTATCAGTGGCCTTATCAACCCGGCACCCAAGTCGTCTCACACCGCTGGACAAGCCGATACCTACAAGGTTATCGTTCAACACATAAACAGTTCGGATGCGGTTCAAGATCAAACCACCGTCTCTATCGGCGTAGTTGAGGCGGTTCGAGTCACTGCCGAAGTAGCACCTCAGATTACCTTCAAGATTGAAGGGGTGGCTTCAGGAGCAACCGCTTGCGGCGTTACTACAGACGTAACTACCACCGCTACCGCGGTGCCCTTGGGAGAACTTTCTATTAGCTCGTTCGTTGACGCCGCTCAAAAACTCACCGTCTCGACCAACGCTGCCAATGGTTATGCCGTTACTGCGGTTGAGAGCGATCAACTTAGTCGTGGAGGGACAACCTGCACCGGAGATGGCACCACCGACGCAAACTGTATTCCTGACTCAGCCGGCGATGATGGTGCGATGACTCATACCAATCCGGATGACTGGAGCTTAACAACTACCAAAGGCTTTGGTTACTCAATCGAAAACAGCACTACAAGCCCGGCAAACTCGGTTGCGTTTGAGTATAGTGGCACAACTGGATCGTGTGATGGAGGGAATGACTGTTATCGACAGTTTGCTGATTCTCAAGACTCACAAAGCCCAGTCACCCTCTTTAGCTCGAGTACGGTTGCTGACAGCGAAAACATTAACGTTTGCTATAAGGCTGTCATCTCCGCTACTCAGTCTGCAGGTAACTATGAAAACTATATCACCTACACCGCCACGGCCACCTTTTAATCAATTAAAAAGTAAAAACTCAAGATAAAGATGAAACAAAACCTGCCCAAAACCACCAAACACTTATTGGCCAGCCTCAGCTTGGCAACCTGGTTTGCTCTCGCTCCTCAGATTCAGGCTCAAACACCCACTGCCAACCATATGCCCACCCAAAGGGTTGTAACCAACCTAGTGGGAGAAAATGACAGTCAGCTAGTTCTTACTGCCATACCTCCACGCCTGGGAGATGACAACACCCTTAGAGGAAACCCTGGAGAAACTATCCAAAAAACCATCCGCATTAAAAACACTTCTCAAAAACCGGTCAGGGTTACCTCCTCTGCTATCGACTTTATTATCGGTGAAGACGGTCAAACTCCGGTCCCTATAAGTAGCGCTGACGACCAAGCAAACCGCTGGAGTCTGGCATCTTGGATTACCTTGGTGCCCAACACTCAAGTGCTCCAACCAAACGAAACCAGAGCTATCAACCTAGTCATCGATATTCCTCAAAATGCTCTGGCTGGCGGTCACTACGCCATGATCACCCATCAACCAGATTTTAATTTAAGTCCAACTACAACCGACAAGGCACAACCAAACACCGTTACCGGAGTAAATCAACGAGTAGGAACGCTGGTTTATCTGGTGGTTAACGGCGATATTAATGAAGACGTAATGATTAGAGAGTTTAAATTTCCAGATTTTAGCGAGCTTGGACCGATTCCATTCTCTTTTACTCTGGAAAACCTCTCAGATGTTCACATCAGGCCAAACATGAAGGTGGAGATAAAAAACATCTTTGGTCAAACCGTCACTAACATTCCGGTTGAGACCAGAAACATCTTTCCACTTAGCTCAAAAGAGTTTCAGGGTCTCTGGGATCAAATCTGGGGATACGGCCGCTACACTGCCATCTTAAGCGTTACTTATGGCGATCATGGCAAAACCACCATAGCCACCACTCACTTCTGGTTTTTCCCGGCTACTTTGGTGATTGCTGGAGTCATCATCCTTTTGGTTTTGTTAGCCATGGCCATTGCCATTCGCAGACACCTAATTCATCGGAAAGAGTCGGAGGCTAAGCGTATTGCCGAGCTAGAAGCTCAACTTGCCGAGATGGAGAAAAAATCAGAATAAAATAGATAACTTGACAAGTATGTGCCAATCCGTCAGCTTCACTCACCAAAAATCATTTCAACTTTGGTTTTAGCGGGACTGTTAGTTAGCGCTTTTTTTCTTTTATCTTTTAGGTTCTATCCTCTCCCGTTATCCGCTGCCTACGATGGCGTATTAGATAGCGAAACGCTTCAAACCAACCCTAAAAGCCGCCAGATAAATGTAAGCGCTACCATGCCAGACATAATTGCTCCTTCGGCCCCTATCTTGATTGCTCCCGCCAATCACGCTAGGATAAACAACGCTCAGATTACTTTTGTCTGGTTGGGAAGTACAGACAACGTGGCTGTTTCCGGCTATCAGTTCTACCTTAACGGCCAACTCTATAGAGACAACCTCCCTTTGGTCTCAACCGGCACTACTAGCTACACTTTAACGGTTGATGACATCAACAACACCTTCTACCTTAAGCTCAATCCTCCCCTAAACGATGGTCAGTACACCTTTAGGGTTGTCGCCCTTGATCAAGCTAGAAACGGTCAGAGCTCAGACATCTGGGACTTTATCCTAGACACTCAAGCTCCCATCTTTATTATTCAACAGATTGACGATCTTAACGTCTCGATCGCCGCCTCCAATCCAGACTCTGTTCCCAAAGAACCAATCAAGCTTAAACACGCCGACCCATGGTTTAGCGGAACTGCTGAAGCAGGTAGTCAAGTAACTCTTAGAGTAAAAGACGAGTTGGGTTCGGTTTTGTTATTTCATTTTAGCGTCCCAGCCGACGGCCGATGGCGATTTAACCCCTCTGCCATCTTTGAGCACGATCGGATCTACCAACTGAGCTTTAAAGTAATAGATCAAGCCCAAAACCAAAGTCAGATTAAAGATCTAACCGTCATCTGGCCCAGCCAGCAGCTAACTCTAACCGTCCCCACTCTATTTAGCTCCCCCTACACCCCTGGGATAACTAGAAAACCCCAGCTAACCGTACCCCTTATTAACCCAAAAGAACTAAAGATTAAACTCTATAACCAACTCAAGCGGTTTATGCCTTCAAAGCTTGAGACCTTGTTAACCCAAGGCTTCTATCAATCAAGCTTGATAGAAAGAGAGCACCCTTGGGTTAACTTTCTGGCTCCTTTGACTATCTTAAGCTTGTTCATAAGCTTGTTTTCTTGGGTGGCTTACCAAACCAAACCACGCAGACTAACTATTAAACAGTTTATTTGGCTATTTCGACCACAACTTAGAAAATTGGGTGGCATTGTCTTTACCCTCGATCCGCTTGAACCTGTTAAGTTGGCTAGTGTCAGACTCATCAACCTTGAATCCGGCCTGTCTCAACAATTTGTTTCAGACAAAAACGGCTTTTTCCCAACCTTTAAGACTGATGCTGCTGGCAACTACCAAGTATCGGTTTACCACCCCCATCTAAACTATCCCACTACCAATGAAGTTCCAGGCTTAACTGTGCTTGACTTTTACCGAAAAGAAACCATCAGACTAAAAGCAAGTCAGGTATTACCACCCTTAATTATTCCGACAGACGCGGTTTATAAGCCCATAAACCAAAGAGTTATCGTTAAACTTTACCAACTTGCCAAACTAGAAGGAGGTCACGCTTTAGCCGGCTTAGCTGTTTTAGCCGGAATAAGTCTGATCTTTACTTCTTGGATAAACATCTTTACCTTCATCCTTTGTCTTTTGGTTTTTGGCCTAAACAAAAAGTTTTAACTTCGGTTTTTATTTATGTGTTGCTCACATACTATAGGAATTAATAAATTTTCGTGTTTAGTTAGCTCTTATAGACTAATTTTGCATATTTAACGCAAATTAGATTTTTACCTGGTATAAATATTTTTGCAAAAACTAATATGCTCTTATAAATAT
>WFTH01000055.1 GCA_015485595.1 Candidatus Microgenomates bacterium | reverse complement strand
GTAATAATATACACTCATCTGAGTATAAATTTAACTTGTACTTATGCTTAGTGTGTTAAAATTTAATTTATGAACCCAAATCAGCTAGTAAACTGTGAAGATATAAAAGGTAACATTACTCAAGTACCGATAAAAGATCTAAGTTTTAGACCGGCGGTCTATGGAGTGGTGGTGAAAGATAATCAAGTGTTACTTTCTAAACAGTGGGATGGGCACGATTTTCCTGGTGGCGGTATTAAGTTAGGAGAGACTATAGAAGAGGCTTTAATTAGGGAAGTAAAGGAAGAAACTGGCATTGATGTTAAACCAAAACAGATTATCTTTGCAGGGGACTCGTTTTTTAAGCTGCCCTTCGGAGGAAAGTGTGTTCAGTCAATTCATCTTTATTATCTTTGTGAGTATCTAGGCGGAAAACTAACTACTAAATATTTTGCTCAGGATGAAAAAAAGTACGCGCAACTGGCAGAGTGGGTTGACATAAACAAATTAAATCAAATCAAACTCATCAACTCGGCAGCGGATGTTGGGGTGATTATGCAGGTGTTAAAGTCATCACAGTTAAAGAGAAACTACCAAACATCAGGCAAAAACTAAACTTCAAGCTCCAATATTAAATAGAAATAACGCATTACAAATTTCGAAATTCGAAAAAGTTTCGTTATTTAAGCATTCGTCATTCGTCATTTCAATTTAGCAATGTTTGGTCTATTGGTAATTGATTCTTGATCATTATTTGTTATTTGGTGCTTGGTTATTGGTCATTTTTAATCTGGATTCTCTACTCGCTTCGCTTTTCGCAAGTTTCACTTGTGCAAATGACAGCCCACTTTCCATCTTCCATCTTCCATCTTCTATCCTAAATCTTAAATCTTAAATCTCTTTAAGTATTTCCCCGTATACGATTGTGGCACAGTAAAAAGTCCTGCCAACTCCCCCATATAAACTACCTCCCCGCCGGCATCGCCGCCTTCTGGGCCAAGGTCTATAATCCAGTCTGCAGTTTTAATTACATCTAGGTTGTGCTCGATGATGATCATGGTGTTACCCTCATCCACCAAACGATGAAGCACCTTCAGCAGACGGTCGATATCGTGAAAGTGCAGCCCGGTAGTTGGTTCGTCCAAGATGTAGATAGTCTGGCCCTTAGACTTCTTGGCCAGCTCAGCCGCTAGCTTGACTCGCTGAGCCTCACCACCGGATAGAGTTGGGGCCGACTGGCCTAGTTTTATATAACCTAAGCCCACTTCTTGTAAGGTCTTTAGTTTCTTGGCAATTGGAGACACTTTCTTAAAAAACTCATAAGCTTGATCGACCGTCAGATTAAGAACTTGAGCAATGTTTTTGCCCTTATAAGTGATCTCTAGCGTCTCCGGTTGATAACGCGTTCCCTGACACCGATCACAAGTGACATAGACATCCGGCAAAAACTGCATCGAGATCTTGTTTACCCCTTCTCCTTTGCAGTACTCACAGCGACCGCCCTTCACGTTAAACGAGAATCGCCCTGGCCGATAACCCCGCTCTTGAGCTAGAGGCAACTTGGCAAACAAGGCTCGAATGAGGTCAAAGACCTTGGTGTAGGTGGCTGGATTAGACCGAGGGGTGCGCCCGATCGGACTCTGGTCGATTATGCTTACTCGTTTAAAGTACTCCCAACCTTTAAGGTCCCTAGCACCATCCAGCTCAGAAATAAACCCACCCAAGCGCTTCTTTAAGGCCGGATAAAGCGTCTCCATAATCAAAGAGCTCTTACCCGAACCAGAAACACCGGTTACCACAACTAGATTGCCTGCTGGGATGGTAATGTCTATATCTTTTAAGTTGTGTTTTTTTGCACCGATAAGTTTAAGCTGCTGACGCTCATTTACCGGCCGGGGCTGGTGATGGGCAAAGACCTTTCTTTTGCCAGCCAAGTACTGACCGGTGAGCGACTCTTTGGTTTGAATAATCTCTGACAAAGTTCCTGCTGCCACGATCTTACCCCCAGCCTCACCCGCGCCCGGACCAAAGTCCACGATGTAGTCTGCCGAGGTAATCGTCTCTAGGTCATGCTCGACCACGATCACGGTGTTACCTAAACCTTTTAAGTGCTTTAAGGTCTCAAGCAACCGGTGGTGATCCCGAGGGTGCAGACCGATCGAGGGCTCATCCAAGACGTAGATCACGCCAGAGAGCTGTGAACCAATCTGAGAAGCTAAGCGAATCCGCTGAGCCTCACCACCGGATAAGGTCGCCGAAGAGCGATCGAGGGTAAGATAGCCTAAGCCAACGTCTTTTAAAAACCCCACACGTTTTATAAGTTCGTTTACCACTGGAGCAGCAATCTGAGCCTGACGACTTTCCAGCTTTTGTGGCAGACCTTTAAGCCACTCCAAGATATCAACAATACTTAAAGCGCTTACCTGAGCAATGTTAAACCCATCGAGCTTGACCGCTAAGCTCTCTGGTTTAAGCCGCGCTCCTTTGCAGACCGGACAAGACTCAGCAGTAAAAAACTTCAAAAGCCGATCACCCTCATTTAACTCATCTTTCTGAGCATACTTTTTTAAAAGCCAGGGCTTAACACCTTCTTCATAGATCTCATCCAGTAAGGCTTGAGGTGCTTGAGCAATCGGCGTGTTCATGTCAAAGCCAAACTTTTTTACCTTACTTAAAACAAAGTCGCGCTGGTAAGAGGCAAACTCAATGTGGTAAAACCAAGGCAAGACTGCCCCTTGAGCAAAGGTAAGCTTAAGGTTAAACACCTTCTCCCTATCCACCTTCATTACTACCCCTAGTCCATGGCAAGTAGGGCAAGCACCAAACGGGCTGTTAAAAGAAAAGTCCCTGGCTTGAGGTTTGGTCACGGTGGTATGACAAACACTACAAGCAAAATGCTCAGAGAAAAAGTGACTTTTTACCTCTTTCGGATCCTCGGGGATGTCAAAGCCGGCATCCAAGATTTCACCCACTACCACTTGACCGCCACTGAGGCGTAAGGCCGCCTCGATGGCCTCGCTCAAGCGCAGACGAGTCTGTGAGTTGGTACTTAGAACCAGTCGGTCTATTACCACCTCGATGGTTTTAAGGTCAGTCGGCAAGTTAACCTCATCGGCAAACTTCTTTACCCGACCATCCAAACAAAAACTCAAGTAGCCCAAGGAGATCAGGTGACTTAAACGTTCCTTAAGTTCACTTAGATCACTAAATACCAAAGGGGCTAGAATCATCACTTTTGAAAGTGGCGGTTTCTCACGAGCTAACTGCTTTATGACTTGGTCAACGATTTCCTGAGCGCTTTGACTCTCAATCGGCCGACCGCATTTGAGACAATGTGGCTGACCCACCCGAGCAAACAGTAATCTTAAGTAGTCGTAGATCTCGGTTACTGTACCTACGGTCGAGCGTGGGTTATGAGAGACGGTCTTTTGGTCGATAGCAATAGCAGGAGATAAGCCAATAATCTTATCTACTTCTGGCTTCTGCATCAATCCCAAGAACTGACGAGCATAAGAGGATAAGGACTCAATATAGCGTCTTTGACCTTCGGCAAAGATAGTATCAAACGCCAAAGAGCTTTTGCCCGATCCAGAAAGACCGGTAAACACCACTAGCTTATTTTTTGGAATCTCAAGGGAGATATCTTTTAAATTATGAACCTTAGCCCCCTGGATAATCAGTTTATCTTTTGACATAGGAAACCTATATTATAACACCACTGAAGATGACCAGCACTAAGTGACTAGACTTGTCATCCTGAACCTGCCCGTAGTTGCTACAGCGTTGCAGGCGGGCTTGTTTCAGGATCTCGATTTATTAGATACTGGATACTAGATATTGGATGTTGGTTAATAAGCTTATCAATACTAAATTGAAATGACAAATGACGAATCCGCCAGCTGGCGGATCAAATAACGAAAAATTTTCGAATTTCGAATTTCGTCATTCGTGATTAAATTTAACACCGTTTGATAATTGATGATTGATATTTGTTTGAAGTTTGTCACTATTTGGTCATTGATCCATTTTCCAACCGATAAATTTGGTCCCGAATCTGCGCCGCCAGCTCAAAATCTAGATTGTCCGCTGCCCGCTTCATCTGCCGGCGTAACTTGGCAATGAGCTTTTGTTTTTGTCTTTGAGTTAAAGAACTGACATCAGGTTGTTGGCTGGAACTTGAAAAAGTGCTAAGGTTATCATCACGAACCAATTTTGAATCATCTTTAATTTTTAATTTTAAATTTTTAATTTCTTCCTCAGATTTACTACTCAGTCCCACCAGCTCTCCCCCCAACGCCCTGGTAGTACTTTTTGGGGTAATGTTGTGTTTGCGGTTATACTCAAGCTGCTTTTCTCGGCGGCGCGCCACCTCATCTAGGGCACGTTTTAGGGAACCAGTTAGGTTATCGGCATAAACAATCACCTCTCCTGCCACATGGCGCGCCGCCCTCCCCATCGTTTGCATTAAGGCGGTGTGCGACCTTAAAAAACCCTCTTTGTCTGCATCTAAAATTGCTACTAACGACACCTCCGGTAGATCAAGCCCTTCACGCAAAAGGTTTACCCCCACAATCACGTCCACCACCCCTTTGCGCAGATCCTCTAACACCCCCACCCGCTCAAGAGTCTTGATGTCTGAGTGAAGGTAGTGGGTCTTTATCTTTTCACTTGCCAAAAACTCAGCCAAATCCTCTGCTTGACGTTTAGTCAACGTGGTCACCAGTACCCGCTGGTGCTTCTTAACTCTCTTTTTAATCTCTTTTATAAGGTCCGGAATCTGCCCTTTGGCCGGCTTAACCGTCACCGGCGGATCAACCAGTCCCGTCGGCCGAATCAACTGCTCTGCCACCCCTTGATTATCAAGCTCAAGGCGCTTAGCCTCTTTATTAGCTTGCTTAAGCTCCCACTCACCAGGTGTGGCGCTGGTGTAGATCACTTGATCTAGTTTTTCTAAAAACTCACTAAACTTAAGCGGGCGGTTTTCCAAGGCGCTTGGTAAGCGAAAACCATAGTCAACTAGAGTCTGCTTGCGTGAACGATCGCCCTCATACATACCGCGTATCTGGGGTACGCTCATGTGCGACTCGTCAATGATCATCAGATACCCATCCCCAAAAAAATCAAGCAATGAGTAAGGCGGTTCACCCGGCTCTCGTCCATCAAAGTAGATCGAGTAGTTCTCGATGCCTTTGCAGTACCCTAGCTCAGCTATCATCTCTAGGTCATACTCGGTGCGTTTCTTTAGACGATAGGCCTCAACCTCTTTGCCCTGATTTTTTAAAACTTTAAGCTGTTTTTTAAGGTCGGCCTCTATCTGCTTAATCGCCTGCTGCTGACTCTTTTCCTCCACCACGTAGTGCTTGGCAGGGTAGATAACCAGCTCCTGTTTTTGACTCCAAGCCTCAAACGTTTGTAGAGCCAAGGTGTCAAGCTCATCGCTTTTTTTTAGATCATCAAGCCTTAAAGGTTGACCCGAAACCGGCTGAAACAGCTCAAAGTTATAAAGGCCTAAGTCAGAAAGCTCTAGGCGTATACCCACATCCATGTAACTTGGCCAGAGATCAATTACTGCACCCCGCACCCGAAACTGACCGCGAGCAAAACTAACATCGTTTCTCTCGTAATAAAGCTGACGCAGACGGCTAATTAGCTCCTGACGCTCAAGTTTAAGGCCCGGTTTTAAACGTAAAAAGGCGCGTCTATAGGTCTCTGGCGAACCGATGTTATAGATGGCGCTCACGCTAGCTACCACGATCACGTCCTGCCTGGTAAGCAGAGCCGAGGTAGTGGCCAGACGCAACTTGTCAATCTCCTCGTTTATGGCGGCGTCCTTGTCTATATAGGTGTCGGTGCTGGGAATGTAGGCTTCTGGTTGGTAGTAGTCATAATAAGAGACAAAGTACTCAACCGCGTTTTTGGGGAAAAACTGCTTGTACTCTTGGTAAAGCTGGGCCGCTAAGGTCTTGTTATGAGCTAAAACAATGGTTGGTTTCTGCCACCTGGCGATCACGTTGGCCATGGTAAAGGTTTTACCCGAGCCGGTTACACCAAGCAAAACTTGGTGCTTAGCGCCCTTTTTTAGGCCATTAACCAAGGACTCAATCGCTTGCGGCTGGTCGCCGGTGGGGACAAAGGGAGAGATGAGGTCAAACATGAACAACAATTCTAAATTTTAAATTTTAGATTTTAGATTGAAAATCAAAAACTTAAAGGTCCAAACCTAAATCTATAATCTATAACCTATAATTTAAAATCTAAAATTCCTTAAAACTACTTCTTCGGCTGCTCTTTCCTTTTTTTAATCTTATTTAAAGAGTACATTACCCGCTCATCTAGGTTAATTTTCTTAATTCTGGCAAAGCGCAAGATCGAGACCAAAATGTCCCCTAGCTCTTGCTCATAAGTCTCGTCTGCTTGGGCAGCTAGATTAG
>WFTH01000054.1 GCA_015485595.1 Candidatus Microgenomates bacterium | reverse complement strand
TCTTAAGGAGATCGATCTCTTCTTGAAAAAAGGCAGTGGAAAACTCAAACTTGGTAAGCTTCTGGCCAACTACCACTCCACCGGCAAAGATCAACACGATCATCCCGGACGCAAACAAACCAAGTAAAAAAGAGGCGTTTAGATGCTTTTTAATTGACATAAAAACCTCCTTTTTTAAACTCTAAACTCTAAACTCTAAAATCTAAAATCTAAAATCTAAAATCTAAAATCTTCCCTAAAGTTGTTTTACCCCCGCCACTAGAACTTCGTCAAGTTCTGTTTTTGGATCATCCTTTACTTGAACATCTACCGGAATACCTTTCTCGTTAATCCAGTCGCCACTGGGTAAGACCCAGCGTGCTACCGTAATATGCATTCCTCCTCCATTTATGAGCTCGCGTAAATCTTGAACCGTACCTTTGCCAAAGGTCTGTTCTCCAACCAGTTTAACCTTGAGTCTGTCACGCAAAGCCCCAGCTACAATCTCTGAGGCACTAGCACTTCCCTTGTTAACCAAAACTACAAGTGGTAGGTCTTTCAAAAAAGCCTTGCCGGTAACCTTGAAAACCTGATCTTGATAACGACCCTCTTGCTTAACCACCAGGCCAGAAGGAATAAAGGTGCTAGCCACTTCGATAGCCTCGTTAAAAAAACCTCCGGGATTATTCCTTAGATCAAGCACCACTCCATCCAGTTCGCTTCTCTTAGTCAGGATCTGCTTTACTGCCGCTTGCCATTCAACATCGGTATTACCACCGAAACGCATAAGCTTTAGATGAGCCACCTGTTTCCCGCCAAGCTTAACAAACTTAAGCTCGACTGTGTGAACCACGATCTCTCCTCTGGTAATATCTACATCGAACGGTCTGTCCTCATTTTCTCCTTTACGATACAGCGTTAAAGTAACCACCGTACCTTTTTCACCGCGAATGTTCTCGACAGCCTTGTTTAACGACCAGCTAGTCGTCTCTTCTTCAAAGTTACGCGCTTGGTCCTTAACTTTCAAGATCAGGTCGCCGGCCTCTACTCCAGCCCTCTCTGCTGGCGACCCAGGAAGTGGCGCCACCACGGCCAAAACTCCATCCTTGTAACCAAGTTCGATACCTACGCCATAAAATTTACCAGCCAAATCTTCATTGCTACGCTTGTTATCTTTAGGTGGCAAATACATGGTGTAAGGATCACCCAGTGAAGCTACCATACCACCAGTAGCACCATCGATTAACTTAGAGGTGTTCTCTAGTTTTTCCGGTTCTAGGTAGTCTCGCTTTAGATAGGCATAGGCCTCCCAAAATTGAGGCATGCTTAACTTCTCAACCGATTGAGGTCGAGACTGACTGGAAAAGGCTTCTTGCTTCTGACTAAAAGAGGTAAAGTTTAGCCGGTTTAAGATCTGCCACCTATCCTGTACAAACATCCCCACTATCATTACCAAAACAAGAACCGTTAGTTTAGGAAAGATTTTGACCACAGATTTCATAAGCAGGCACTTATCTTACTAAAAGAGGTGGTTAACAAGCAAGCCCCAGTTAGTTTAAAGTCTGAGTAAACGGCAGTAAAGCCAGATGACGAGCTCGCTTGACTTCCTTGGCAAGTCGACGTTGAAGCTTACCGGTAAGACCGGTGTCTTTTCGGGGCATAATCGAACCTTGCTCGGTCACAAAATGTGAGAGCAAGTCTGGTTCTTTATAAGAAAAGACCAAAGACTGAAGATTAAGCCTCAAAGCTTTTACCACTGTCCTGGTTCTGCGAGTACGATTTTTTCTCTTTGTCATAGCTACTTTCTTGATTACTAACTAGTTCAAACTAAAAGGGTACGTCATCAGCCACATCCTCTGCTGCTGTGCTCTCTACCTCTGGCTCAGACTCTTTTTGTGTGGCTTGGCTACCGGTTGAGTCACTAGAGTCATCTGCAACAACAGCATCGTCACTGCTTGAATCAGAAGCAGCTTGACTGCCACTATCACCTCTGGAGCGAAGTAGAATCATGTTTTCGATCACTACCTCGGTAGTACGACGTTCGGTTCCGTCATCACTCTTCCAGTCGCGAGTCTGCAGTCGTCCATCTACGTAGACCTTGTCTCCTTTATGCAGCAGCTGGCCGCAAAGCTCAGCTAGTTTATTCCAAGCCACAATGTTATGAAACTCAACCTTCTCTTGTTTCTCACCGCCATCAGACGGAGTCCAGGTTCTGTTCGTAGCCAGACCAAAAGAACAGACCGCGGTTCCATTTGGAGTGTAGCGCAAGTTTGGATCACGAGTAAGGTTTCCAATCAACATGACTTTGTTTAAAGAGCGAGATGACATAACTTTCCCTTCTTTTCAATTTTTAACTTACCTTAAAGTATACCCTAAAAGATTGCAAAAAGTGTTACGTTTTTGGACCTATTTTTGACTTGAACCCTCCTTTGTACCTAGCTTAGTCGGTTTTTCATCACTAGCTAAAACCAAGAGATGGCGTATAACGTCGTTTATTAACAAGATCTGCTTATCAAGCTTGGGTGCTTGATCTGACTTAAGCGAGATAACTAGATGAGTATAAAAAGCTTCGGTATACCGTTTGCCCTGCTTTTTAATCATGTAAGCAAGCTCTTTTTTACCCCAGTCAAACTCTTTTTCTACCTTACCACCTAGCTTCTTGATGAGTTCTTTTAACGAATCAAGAACCTTTTTCTGCTCGGTCGAGGTAAAATCACCTGGGGTTAAGACGGTTAACTCATAACGACGAACGCGGTTGTCTGGTGCAAGTTTTAGCATGTTTTCCTTTCTTTTGACTTGATTTTCAAAGGCATCGGATCCCAAAACCTAGTAAGCTTTGGGAGAAAACCAAGAACTTATATGTCAGTCGTATTTTAAACGAAAACTCATTTTTTGCAATCTCCTAAATAGCCCCTTGCATCCAGTATCTAGTATCTAGTATCTAGTATCTAGTATCTAGTATCTAACATCTAACATCTAACTTCCCACCATAAACTCCACCACGTCGCCTTCCTGCATAATGTAGTCCTTGCCTTCTTGGCGTACCTTACCAAGAGCTCTCGCCTGCTTCCAACCGCCAAGCAAGACAAACTCACGCCAGTTAATAACCTGAGCCTTAATAAACTTCTTTTCAAAGTCAGAATGAATCACGCCAGCCGCTTTTTTGGCTGTGGTACCTCTCTTGATCGTCCAGGCTTTGATCTCTTTTTCTCCCGCAGTTAAGAAGCTTTGCAAGCCCAGAGTCTTATAAACTGCCTGGATTAAGCGTGAGAGACCGCTTGAACTAAGGCCAAGATCGGCTAGATAAAGCCGCTGATCGGCCTCATCCAGTGAAGAAAGTTCCGACTCGATCTTGTTTGACATGACCAAAACTTTATCTTTTTCTTCACCCAGGTCCTTAGCATACTTGGCCGTCAGTTGATCAACGCCCTGGCTTAAGGCCGACTCATCCACATTAACCACAAACAGCTCGTCTTTGGCGGTAATCAAACCCAACTCTTTGGCAATCATCAGCGCCAGCTTACGTTTATCTCCCGATAAACCTTTAAGCCATCGGTTGACCGACGTCTCTGATTCTAAAAGCTCTTTAAACTTCTCAATCACCTGCCATCTGGCAAGCTCAAGCTTATCTTTTGTGCCTTTGGGTGGTTTTTGTTTTGCCAAAGTCTCAAGATCAGCCAAGATTAACTCCAAACGAATGGTTTTTAGATCACTTGCTGGATCTTTAGCCCCCTCTCGAATGACGTTCTCGTCTTGAAAGTCACGCAAGACATGAACAACTAGGTTCGTCTCGCGAATATGAGCTAGAAACTTATTTCCCAACCCCTCTCCTTTGCTGGCTCTAGCAACTAGTCCAGCAATGTCCACAAACTCAACCGTAGCTGGTTTGATTGGAGGTAGCAGGTCGTTATTTTTTGTGTCATCTTGAACTTGATTCAGGTTCTCTAAATCGTCAACCTTTTTTCCCGCAACAGTTAGTGCCAAGGCGGTCAAGCGTTCATCCGGCACGGGCACAACGCCGACGTTTGGCTCGATCGTGGCAAAGGGATAGTTAGCCGCCAAAGCCGCCTGACGCTTTAAAAGCGCGTTAAACAAGGTGGACTTGCCCACGTTTGGTAGACCGACGATACCGACAGAAAGACTCATGGTTGGTTAATGATTGATAATTGATAATTGATGATTAGTAATAGTAATTGGCGATTGACGATTGGTGATTGGTGATTGATCATTAACAGGAAGGATTATACCACCTTAAAAAACAATGTTGTTTACATTAACTCAATTAGCTAAAATGATCTTAAAAGGTCTCAAAATGCACTTAAGCCCTAATCAACGCACATTTGTTTTAACAAGTTTGTTTCTAATTTTTTTGAGTAGCGTCTTTGGTTGGTTGCTATTTGAGCAAAATCAACTTCTAAAGAGGAACTTAAAGTTACCTTTAGAAAAAGAGGCCTCACCCACCCCCACTACTGCAACTTCGCCCACCATTACTCTCACAAACACACCTGCGCCAACTCACACTATTCTACCAAGTTCTGAAGCAAAACAGAAAAATGGTAACGCTTTACTTACTCTGCCAGATGATACATTAGCTATGATTAAGAACAGTTTTATTCAGACAGAAAGCGACGGATATAGAGCAAACATTAACTTTCAAGAACTGCCATGGATGCATGAGATTGATAAGATTCTACTAAGCAATACAGATAAAGGCGTTTATGGTTTTACTATCTCTTACAACCCAGAAGGAAAAGGTGACACTGTTAACTTTGTTAAGTTAGACAAAGATAAGTTAACTCCCCTCACTGAAAATCAGCCTCAAAATGCATTAGAAACAATCGGCATGAAACTTGCCTCAGACTTAGACTTAAGTCTTCAAGACTTTTACATTTATGTACCCACTAATACGGTTTTTCTAATGAAGGACTTTAAGTACTCTCCAAAAGCTCGCCCAAATGACAACCAAAAAGTTATTTACTTTGGCAAACCAAGTAAAGACCAAAGGCTCGTTGATTTTGGATTTCCGTTTGAGTGGCAAGTTTTGGGCACATACCCAGTCATTAATGCTGCTTATGAGGTAAGCTCTTTTTTAGCATATCTTCCGAGTAAAAACATACTTTTAGTTAAAGTTACTGGTGGCGACGGTTGGAGTGGTTGGACACGAACTTATACTTTTAACTTAAAAAACGGTATTCAAAAGGAAGTAAAAAAATGTTTTGACTGCAATTTACTTGGAGTTTATAAAGATCAATTAGTCATGACTCAGTCAATTCTGAAAAAACCAGTCGATTCTGGATTAGCTTTAAAAAGCATCTACTTACTTGACCCAGTTAGTTTAAAAAGAGACACCATATTAAGCAATCTTGATAGAGATGATAAATTACAAGTATCAGCGTCATATAACAAAAATCGGTTTTATAGTAGTCTCAAAAAGGGGCTAATCTACCTAAAAACAGAAACTCAATATTACCTAGTTAACCTAGAGGCAAAAACTATTACTGAGGTTGAACCTCCTACACCAACTTCCATAACCCAAACCCATTAACAAAGATCTGTCACTAAGCCCACAGACAACCTGGCAGAAGCTGCTTTAATCCAAAAATTTCGTTATTTGAACATTCGTGATTCGTTATTTAATTTAACTTTGTTTGCAAATTGATTATTGATCATTGGATCTTGTTTGTTACTTGCCTATTGGTACATTGATAATTGTCATTCTGGATTCCCCACTTGCTTCACTTTACTTAAGCAAAGCTGCGCTTAAGGAAAATAACAACTCATTCTTCACTTTTAACTGTTAACTAACAACACCCACTCTTTAAACCTCTCCGCCTGAGCAAAGTTTCTTTCTCCTAGCCATTCGTCTAAAAACCCACCAATGGCGCGGGATGCAAGTACGGTTTTTAACTTTGCTTGGTCGTAACCCCTACTGATTAGGCGATGATAAACCTCCTTGGCTAAGTTTTTATCCTCCAAAACCTGAAAGACTCTTTGGATAAAGTAGGCAAGATCATAATACTGGACTCCTTCGCTGGTAGCATGCTCAAAGTCAAGTAGGCCTAACCGCTCATCGTCAAGCAACAAGATGTGCCATGGGGCAAAGTCGCCGTGGCGGAAGCTTTTTTCAAGTTTAGGCGTGCCGGCTTTAACGATGTCAGAAAGTGCATTCAGTTGGTACCTATTTCTAATTTCCTCTGGTATAGCCGTAAGCCACTTTCTAGTTTTATTTAAGAAAAAGTCTTTGTAATCACCTTCGCCCGCATAGTCTCTGGCTTTTAGGCTGATAGGCAAACTAGAGACCGCTTCTGCTGTCTGAATTATCTGATCTATATAAGGAGCCAGCTGAGCGGTATCTTTGGTTTCTGGATAGCTAACTAAGGGTTTGCCTGGCAGTTCTTTAACTATAAAGTAAGGGTAAGTTTGATTATTAAACTTAAGCTCGCCAGACTCAACTAAGGTCGGCAAGGCAACCAGATCTTCTGGCAACAAGCCTTTAGCCTGAGTTAAAAACTCAACCTCGTTTTTTACCAACACGCCCATACCCACCGATCCAGCAAGTTTAAGGCGAAAACGCTCGCCGTCTTTTTCTAACACGCCAACTACATTGCGGTGAGGTTGCGCTAGCTCAATCACCTGCCAGCCCTTGGACTCAAGCACCTCTTTGATCTGATTAAGATCCAGGTTGTCTTTCACACGGTAGTCAAGCTCCCGACCACCTACACTTACGGTAAAAGGGTTGTTATCTGTTTCTGGCATATGGTTTTATTATATAACAACAAAATCAAACCTGCCACTTTCTCATCCTGTACCCTCATATGTCATCCTGAACCTGCCCGCAATGCTACGCATAGCGTTACAGGCGGGTTTATTTCAGGATCTCAGTTTTTAATGCACCAATAATCAATAGTCAAATTCTAAACAATATTCAAGGTTCAAATCATCAAGTTTTAAAAGTTGAGTGTTTGATTCTTTGATTCATTGTTAATTGGAGCTTGTTTGTTATTTGGTAATTGGTGATTGATTATTATTCCTTTTGGGATTCTGAACCGGGTTCAGAATGACAAGATTGTTTTTAATCATTAATCATTAATTAATTTAGTTTGTCCATTGGTATCTAACCAAGTATAAACCTCTTGATACTTGGGTGGTTGATGCAGACTAAACTTTACTTTCACTAAAAGCCCTTTTCTAACCGCTGGTTCAAAGTACTGATCAAAGACAAAGTTTCCTAGCGAGTAGTAGATCTTTTTTTCTTTGTAATTCTCAATCTCAGAGATTGTGTGAGGGTGCGCGCCAACAATCAAGTCTGCACCAGCATCGATCAAGCGATGAGCGCGCTTGCGAGTAACTGGCGCTGGTGTAGTCTGATACTCGTTATCCCAGTGAGGCATGACTATGATCCAGTCAATTGTTGGTCTTCTCTGACGAATATAATCCACCAATGGTTCTGTTTCTTGATCTGTAAACTGATTAAAGTTTAGAAAGAGAAACTTCTGGCCTTTAATCTCCCTTTCTGCCACCCACCCTACAGCAGGTACATAGTTTGACAAGAAGTGGCTGTCACTTACTCCCAACTCCGAACTCCCAACTCCCAACTGACTTGTATATCCAAACCACCCTACTCCAGCTTGATCCAGATAAGCCAAGGTTTGCGCTAATCCTTTTTCTCCAAAATTTAAGATGTGATTATTACCTAGATTGACTAGATTGATGTTATATCTAGCCAAGGTCTGAGCTACCGCTGAATCAAAAGTAAAGGTATAGTTTCTAGGACCACCCGGTCTGGAGTTAACACTGATTGAGTCAAGATCTGTGACTGGACCCTCTAGATTTGCTACCACTAGATCTACACTAATCAAAAGTGGTTCAAGCGGTGCTAGAATGAAGTCATAGCTGCCTGCTGTTTGCGCTTTTTGGCGGATGTGTCTGTCAAACATCATGTCTCCACCAAAGATAATCGCAACCGGTTTAGGTGTAGGCGTTGGGGTGGGCGTGGGTGTTGGTGATGAAACCTTGATCTCTGAGGCTAGATCTGCTGGCAAAGTCCTAGAGGTTTGTCTTTTAAAAAAGAAAAAAGCAATGCTACTAATAAAAAGTAACCCCAGTAAAACTAACGATAATGACAACCAAACTTTCATTCGTTCCATACGCAACCATTATAACCAATAGAGCTAGCACCGCCTGCACTACAAGCTACCGCTTACAACCATAAACTTAGAAGATTTTCAGAAAGTACCTGGGCTAAAGTTGGTAGAAGTCTATTGAGTTCTGTTTGTTATTTGGTAATTTGATTATTGGTAATTAACTATCTGGATTCTCCACTCGCTTCGCTTCACTTTGCTCAAGCTTTGCTCGGGAGAATAACAGCTGAGGTTTTCTTTACCTTCTCTCCTTCCGCCGTGTCTTCCACCAGGTAACCAAACTCTTTTAGCTTATCTCTTAACCTGTCTGCCTCTTGCCAGTTTTTTTCTTTTCGTGCCTGCTGGCGCTTCTTTAGCAACTCTTTAACTTTAGGAGGCAGGGAGTTGATATCTACCTGTGACTGTAGTTCAAGCTCATCTGGCGTAAGCTTAAAAAGCCTTAAACCAAGCACCTGATCAAAGTCTATAAGTAAAGCTAACTTTTCTTTACCTGACAAGGCTTCATCCTTGGCTACCTGCCACATCACCGCCACCGCCTCTGGAGTATTCAGATCATCCAACATCTTTTCCCAAAACCGTTTACGATACTCCTTCGCCAGCTTAGACATCTTTTTCTCTTCTAACTTCCATCTTCTATCTTCAATCTTCAATCTTCCACCCGCCTGCATCCCGACAAGTCGGGAAGAAACTGCGGGCAGGTCTTCTATCTTCCATCTAGCAATGCTTTCCACCAACTTCTTAAGCGCCTTCTGCATCCCAGCCAAGTTTTTAAAGTAAAAATCTAACTCACTGCGGTAGTGAGCAGTTAAAAATAACAGGCGCAGAGCCATGGAGTGATAACCTTTTTTGAGGATGTCATCAATGGTGTAGATGTTACCAAGACTCTTACTCATTTTTTTACCCTCTATCTGTAAAAAATTATGGTGTACCCAGTATTTTACAAACGGTTTTTTTTCAAATGCCGCCTCGGCTTGAGCAATCTCGTTTGTATGATGCACCGCTATATGGTCCACTCCGCCAGTGTGAATGTCAAACTGCTCACCTAAGTACTTTGCGCTCATAGCGCTACACTCGATATGCCAACCGGGAAAACTCCGCTTAGCCCAAGGACTCTCCCAAACCATCTGGCGTTTCTGGCCTTTTTTCTCAAACTTCCAGAGTGCAAAATCGGTCGGGTTTTTTTTACCTTTTAGCTTGGTTACGCGCGCACCGACTTTAAGCTTATCTAACTTAAGTCGCGCCAGCTTGCCATAGTCAGGTAGCTTGCTGGTGTCAAAGTAAACACCATCGTCTAAAATAGTATAGGTATAGCCCTTTTTTTCTAAAGTTTCGACCATCTCAAGCTGTTCGGGAATGTGTTCGGTCGCCCGGCAACTTACATCTGGTGGCAGTGTATTCATTTGGCGCATCGAGTAGTTAAAGTAGTCTTCAAACTTTTTTGCCAAGTCCCAAGCGCTCAGCTTATACTTACGTGAACCTTTTTCCAACTTATCCTCGCCTTCATCTCCATCAGAAACTAGATGTCCCACGTCGGTAATGTTTCTTACAAAAGTAACTTGGTAACCTAAGTATTTAAGCACGCGCACTAAAACATCATCCATCACATACTTGCGCAGATGACCGATATGGGTGTAGTCATAAACGGTCGGACCGCAAGCATAAAGACCAACCTTGGGTGGGTTAAGTGGCCGAAACTCCTCCACCTGACGGCTCATGGTGTTATAAAGTCTGAGGGACATAACAACAGTATAACTTAATCAAGTAAATCAATAAACCAATAATCAAAGTATCAACTAGTTTGGAAAAACGATGCTAAATTAAAATAACGAATAACGAATGTTCAAATGACGAAATTGTTTCGAATTTCGAATTTTATTATTCGTCATTTCTATTTCAACTCGATAATTGTAGTTTGTAACTTGATTATTGTTTGCAGTTTGATGCTTGGTACTGGTCATTTCTATTTACTAGTATCTAGTATCCAGTATCTAAAATCCCAAGTGGGTAAGATTCTGAACACTTCATGGCCTTCGGCCTTGAATTTTCAGAATGACAATCCATTTTTAATTTTCAATTAATCTAATCCGCCCCTGCGACCGTACCGATCGTCTTCATCTGTTGTTGCAGGCGCGCCTGAGCCTTTTGTTTTTTGCTCATACCAGGACCGATCGGGCCTTTCTTTGGTGATGAGGGCATTGGTAGTTCCTGAGCTTTCTTTTGTTCTTCCAGCTGTTTTTTGCGTATCTTTTCCTCTTCTTCGGTTTTCTTTTTCTGCATTAACTCTTGGTAGCGCTTGCGAGCCACTTCTTGTTGCTCTTGAGTTAACTGTTGGTAACGTGCATAAACCTGTTTAGCCTTAGCTTGTTCCTCTGGAGTTTTAAGCTCAGGCGGTTTAATTCCTAACCAGGTATTTAAAGAAAAAAACTTTTTAATCTCTTCCCAAATACCTTTTGCTGGTCGCTTAATTAACTCATCTGTCAAAGAACCAACTTCCGGTGGTGATTTTTGAGGCTGAGCTTGAGCTTTTTGGGCTGCTGCTTTAGCGGTGGTCGGGTCGGCTTGGGCCTGAGTTAGTTGTTTCTGACCTGCTGCCTGTTTCATGGCGTTTTCATCCAGGTGTTCATTAAAACTACCACCCAAGTTAAACCCACCACCGGGTCGAGCACGCATAGTTGGGGGTTTATTACCGCTTAATCCAGGCATGGTTGGTTAATAGTTAATAGTTA
>WFTH01000053.1 GCA_015485595.1 Candidatus Microgenomates bacterium | reverse complement strand
AACCTGGACCAGCCAATCTTGATTACTGGAGGAACAGGGTTTGTCGGCTCACACCTTCTAGAATACCTAAAAAGACTTGGTTATAAAAACATTCACCTAACCAGCTATGGTCCAGCGAGTCAGTGGTTTCTGGATAGGTTGCCTAAAGAAAACATTCACCCGCTTGACTTAACTGATCAAAAAGCAACTAAGAGGCTTCTTTCTCAGGTTAGACCTAGTCAGATATATCATCTAGCCTCGATTGCTGCTACTGCCGGCAGTTTTAAAAGGTTACAAAAGCTTTTAGATAACAATATCAAGCTTCAACTCAGTCTTTTAACCGCCATTAAAGAGCTTGAGCTTGATCCAAAAGTTTTAATTGTTGGCTCGGCCGATGAATACGGTGTCAGCTTGTCAGATGAACTGCCGATAAATGAAAACCACCCGTTTCGGCCGGTAAATCCTTACGCGGTTTCTAAGATCACCCAAGACATGCTAGCTCACGTTTGGTTTAGGGCTTATGGTTTAAAGATAGTTAGGGTTAGGCCTTTTGCTCACATTGGTGAACGCCAGTCTGACGTTTTTTCAGTCTCTTCCTTTGCTAAACAGATCGCTCTAATCGAGAAAGGCAAGCAAGAGAGTCTAAAGGTAGGCGACCTGGGTGCCTGGCGAGACTTTAGTGATGTAAAGGATGTGGTAAGAGCTTATTATCTACTTATGAATCAAGGAGAGGTAGGGGAGGTTTATAACGTAGGTTCTGGAAAGAAAGTTCAAATGAAGCAAGTGCTTGACCGGCTAGTTTCTTTAGCTAGGGTACCTGTTAAGGTGGAGACAGATAAAAAACGCTTGCGTCCTGCTGACATAGATGTTATGTTAGCAGACATCAGCAAGATTAAAAAACTTGGCTGGCAACCAGAGATTGAGCTTGAAACCAGCCTTAAAAGAGTACTAAACTACTGGAGAGAGACTTTATGAAAAAAGCTTTTATTACCGGTATTACCGGTCAGGACGGTTCTTATCTAGCTGAGTTTTTACTTGATAAGGGTTACAAGGTTTACGGTCTTACCAGAAGAACCAGCACACAAAACTTTGAAAGAATCAAGCAGATTGTTCACCACCCAAACCTTCAACTTGTTTCTGGAGATTTAATTGATCAACACTCTTTAACTTATGCTATTAAGCAGATTAGGCCGGATGAGGTCTATAACTTAGCGGCTCAATCGTTTGTCCAGGCTAGTTGGGAGCAGCCGGTTTTAACTGGCGAGTTTACCGCCCTTGGTGTAACCCGCATGCTGGAAGCGATTCGCTTAGGTTATCCAAAAGCCAAGTTTTATCAAGCTTCTTCTAGTGAGATGTTTGGTAAAGTTCGGGAGGTGCCACAAAAAGAAACCACCCCTTTTTATCCTCGTTCACCTTATGGAGTGGCCAAGGTTTATGGTCACTGGATCACGGTAAACTATCGAGAGTCTTTTAATCTCTTTGCCGTTTCTGGTATCTTGTTTAATCATGAGTCTCCCCGTAGGGGTTTAGAGTTTGTAACCCGCAAGATTGCCAATGCGATTGCTCGGATTAAGCTAGGTAAGCAAAAGTATGTGGAGCTAGGTAATCTGGATGCTAAGCGTGACTGGGGTTATGCCAAAGACTATGTTCAGGCCATGTGGCTTATGCTTCAGCAGGATGAGCCGGATGATTATGTAGTGGCTACCGGAGAGACTCATTCGGTTAGAGAGTTTTTGCAGCTTGCTTGTCAGGCGGCTGGTATTAGCGACTGGCAGTCGGTTTACAAACACAATCCAAAGTTTGATCGGCCGGCTGAAGTCGACCTTTTGGTGGGGGACCCAACCAAAGCGAAAAAGAAACTTGGTTGGAAGCCAAGTGTAGATTTTGAAGGCTTGGTTAAGCTGATGGTGGAGGCTGAGCTTGAAATGGAAAGAGAAAGTTAAAAATTAAAAAATAAAAGCTTTAAAAATGTCAAATACCAAAACCGCTATCGTTATCTTGCCCACCTATAACGAGCGAGATAACATAAAGAAAACAGTTGAGACACTTGAGTCTGAGTTTAAAAAGATTAAAGGCTGGCGGATGGGGATCTTAGTGGTCGATGACACCTCGCCGGATAAAACTTACGAGGTAGTAAAAAAACTCCAAAAAAAATATAAGAACCTTCATCTTTTAATGAATCCAAAGAAGTCTGGTCTAGGTGGAGCCTACCTTAAAGGAATGAATCATGCTTTTGGTAAGCTTAAAGCCGAAGTGGTGTTTGAGTTTGACGCTGATCTTTCTCATGACCCTACAAAGTTAGGTGAGTTTTTAAAGAAGATAGATCAGGGAGCAGATATGGTGCTTGGTACTCGCTATCAAATGGGCGGTGGTATCCCAGATAACTGGGGGCTTCACCGGAAGTTTCTGAGTTGGTTTGGCAATCTATTTATTATGGCTATAATGCTTGACTTTCATATTCGCGACTGGACTAGCGGATATCGGGCCATCACAAAAAAAGTCTATCATAAGGTTCACCCCAAGCTTCACTCAGAACGTTTTAGTGGTTATACCTTTCAGATTGGGTTTTTGTATCATGCTTTAAAAGCAGGTTATCAAGTGGACTTAGTGCCTTATCAGTTTGTCAACCGAGTTTATGGTGAGTCTAAGATTGGTCCGGAGTACATTAAAAACACACTCACCTTTGTTTTGAAGGTAAGGTTGATGGATCTTCTGCACTGGCGTCTGTTTAAGTTTGCCGTGGTTGGTGGAGTGGGAGCGATTGTACAGCTTGCTAGTTTACACTTTTTTCGCTTGTCTTTTTCGTATCAGCTTGCTTACTTTTTTTCGGTGGAGATGGCGGTGCTGTCCAACTTTATCTTTAATAACATCTGGACTTTTTCTGACCGAAAGTTAACTCTAAAGGAAACACCGATTAAGTTTTTCCACTTCAACTTAGCGTCGGCAGGCTCGATTATTATTCAGCAGATAATTGCGTTTGTGGGCGAGACTTTCTTTGGCCTAAGGCCACTGTTTATGATTCCTTTAATCGGCATGCCGTTTGACAGTGGCACACTTTATGCCATCATTGGCATATTGATTGGTATGAGCTGGAACTTTTTTGCCTATAACGCGTTTATTTGGAAAAAGAAGAAGGTTAAAAGGGGCTAGGATTTAGAGATTGGGATGAAGTCGGCTCAGCGTTGCTTGAAAAATTATCAAATTATTTTTGCTTACACAACCAACTAAACGCACTATTTAACATAGTTGATATCGCTCATGTTAAAACAACTCAAGGTTTTCTGGCACAAAAAATCAAAAACAAACAAGTTTTACTTTATAGCTGTAAGCCTGGTAGTTCTAGTGGCTTTTTTTATAAGAAGTTACAACCTAAAAAACTCCCAGCAGTTTTTGGGTGACCAGGGCAGAGATGCCCTGATTGTTGCTCGCATCTTTAAGGATCATGATCCGGTTTTTATTGGTCCAGTAACGAGTGTGGGTAACATGTACCTAGGTCCGCTTTATTACTACTGGATGCTGCCCTGGTTGTGGTTGAGTTATCCATCGCCTATGGGCCCTGTGTGGGCAATGGTTGTTTTGGGTGTTTTGGCCGTAGCTTTAACCTATGTTTTAGGAAAAAAACTGGTGGGTAGAGAAGCAGCATTAATTGCTAGCGCTATCTTGGCCGTTATGCCGGCAGCGGTGGTTCTGTCTCGGTTTAGCTGGAATCCAAACCCAGCTCCATTAGTGAGCCTAGTGATGATCTGGTCTACCTGGATGGCTTATAGATATGCGAAAAAGTACTGGTTGTTAGTAGCTTTAACCTTTTCAATCTTAATTCAGCTTCACTACGTTACGTTGTTAACTTTGCCTGCAGCCGGTTTAGTCTGGCTCTTTCAACTTTATCAAGACTTAAAAGTAAAAGATAAAAAAAGGAGAAAGAAGAAGTTGCTTAAGTTAGTTAAGTACACAGCTTTTGGTCTGCTGATATTTTTGTTCTCGCTTACACCTTTGATTCTTTTTGACCTGAAGCATCAGGGGCTTAATGCTAAGGCTTTTGTGAGCATTATGAGCGAAAAAGGTTTTGAGTCAGATCAGGCCCAGGGGTTGAAAAGGTTAACAAGAGCTCTAAAAGAGACTCATGGGCGGTCGCTGCACATTTTCTTTGAGGTTACGGTCGGCAAGGTACGGGCTTTAAACACCTTAATGTTGGTGAGCTTGGTTGGTTGGTTAGGTTACTTAATCGCGGTCAAGCGCTTGTTTAAGCGTTATCCTGGTTTTAGCGTAGTCTTGGTTTACTTGTTAGTTGGAATTGTAGGTTTAAGTTTTTACACCCAAAGTGTTTTTGATCACTACATCGCTTATCTTTATCCGGTAGCAGCCTTAACTTTAGGTTTGGCTTTCGCCGAACTTTGGCGCTTTAAACGTTGGCTTGGGGCCCTAATCGTTAGTTTATTTTTAGTTTATGAGAGCTACTTTTTATTTCAGACACATCCTTGGCAGCCAGCTGGACTAACTTTAGATGAGATAGAAGAGACGGCTAAGTTGGTGGTTCAGAACGTGCCTGACAACGAGATCTATAACGTGATTTTACTTGATGACACAGGAGATCTGGACGCCTTTAAATATCGCTACTTTTTAAACACTTTAAGTCATCCTCCCACCAGGAGGGATGAAAGGGATAAAGCCAAGCTTCTATTTATTATTGATGAACGTAGTGACAGGCAAACCCAAAAAGCCACCGACTCTCCCGCTTATGAAATTGTGGTTTTTCCTAACAAGACTCCGATTAAACACCTAGTTGGTCCAGATGGTCAAGATATCTGGGTGTTAAAAAAGGACTAGTTTTCGTATAATAATCTTTATGCCAAAAAAACCCAAGCTCTCCGTGATCATTCCTTCTTATAATGAGATAAAAAACATTAAGCGTGGGGTGCTTGATGAAGTACTTGATTATCTTAAAAAGCAACGTTATAGCTGGGAGCTTATCTTATCTGATGACGGCTCAACAGACAACACCTTAAAAGAGCTTAGAAAGTTTTCTAAAAAAGACGCTCGTATTCAAGTGATAGCAAACGAACATGCCGGTAAAGCTCAAACAGTTAGGGCCGGCATGCTTAAAGCAGAGGGTCGTTGGCGTCTATTTACTGATTTTGACCAGTCGACTCCTTTAAAAGAGATCGAGAAACTTTGGCCATACACCAAGGGTCAATACCTTCATCAATACGATGTCATTATTGGTTCTAGAGAGATGATTGGAGCCAAGCGGGATAGAGAGCCTTGGTATCGTCACTTGATGGGACGGGGGTTTAACCTGTTAGTGCAGATGTTTGCGGTTCCAGGAATCTTGGATACTCAGTGCGGATTTAAGCTCTTTTCTAAAGAGGCTACTCAGAGTTTGTTTAGGCGTTTAATAGTTTATGGACCAGAAACTAAGTATCAAGATGCTTTTACCGGAGCTTTTGATGTGGAGCTTCTGTTTTTAGCCTACCGGCTTGGTTTTAAGGTTCGCGAAGTGCCGATTGAGTGGGCTCATCATGAAACGGACAGAGTTCATCCGATTAAAGACTCGCTAAGAATGTTTAGAGATATCTTACGTATGAGGCTAGCTTTGATGAAAGGCCGCTATGACCTTCAACGTAAGTCGACTTAAGTGGTTTTTGACTTTTTCTTTTTGGTTTTTGGTAAGTCTTTTGTGGTGGTTTTGGTCCTATATCTTGGTTGACGGCAACTTGGTTCTGTCTCGTTGGTCTGTTTACTGGCATTGGCAAGAATGGTTATGGCAAAGATTACTACCTAACTCCACTTTGCTAGCAGGTAGTTATCTAGTAATAGTTGTCTCTTTGTTTGCAGCCTGGCTTTTTTTCCTTCAGCGCCTAAAGGCTAGCCCTCCAAAAAAAATTGAAACCTACAGACTAGTCTTAGTCTATTTTTTACTAAGTTTGCCGTTTCTTTTAGCTTATAACGCTTTATCCCATGATGTTTTTAACTACATTTTTAACGCCAAAATGGTGGTCGTTTATCAAGCAAACCCCCACGTTAAGACAGCGCTTGATTTTTCCTTTGACCCTTTAACTAGGTTTATGCACAACACTCACACTCCGGCTCCTTATGGTTATGGCTGGACAGGCTTATCACTCATACCTTACTTTCTTGGGTTGGGTAAGTTTAGTTTAACTTGGTTGTGGTTTAAATTGTTTAGTTTTTTGAGTTTGGTTTGGCTTTTTTTCAACTTAAAGTGGGTTGCCGGACTACTTAAGCTTAAAGTGGATCTTTGGCAGTGGGCAACACTGTTTCTTAATCCCCTTATTTTGATTGAGATCTTAAGTAACGCTCATAATGATTTTTGGATGATGAGCTTGTTTTTAACTTCGATCGGTTTGAGTTTAAGTTTGATTAAGTCGAAAAAACTTCCTGGCTATTTGGCTAGGCTTAGCAAAAGTGTTCTGCTGATCTTAAGTTTGTTTCTTTTTCTTTTTGCCGGCTGGATTAAGTTAGCCAGCTTTGTTACCACTCCTTTGTATGGGATTTTACTCTTAATTGCTTGGTTTGATTTTAATCGATTTAGAGGGTTTTTATTGTTCACTTGGATAGAAAAACAACTTGAGTTTTTCCTAAAGTTAACACCGTTGATTTTCTCAGTGCTTTTCTTTTTGCTTCTTTTAACCGACAGATCAAAGCAGTTTTTACCTTGGTATCTAAGTTGGAGCTTGGTTTTTTTACCCTTACTTCTAGCTTTGGCCAAAAAGATCACCTTGGGAGTTAGGCGAGTTGATATCGGCATCAACTTTAGCTGGCTGCCAGAAATCGCGCTTTTATGGTCGTTTTGGTTGGTAGCTTTTTCTTTTTCCAGTCTTTTGCGTTATCTACCTTGGCTTTATTATCTAAGTTACTCACCTGGATTGATTAACCAACAAAGGTTAATTACTTGGCTGGGAGGCCTGTTTATTTTTATGTTACTATACTCTTTAAGACGATCGATTGCGTTTAAGTTAGTTGACTAAAAAGGAGGTGTTATGACTAAAGCTCAAGAAGTAACTAAGCTTGTTTATAAACTACTAAGGCCGGTTAATCGCTATGTCTATCATCGTTTGGTTTTAGCTGAGAAGAAAGGCTTGATTAAGCCTGGTCTTTATCAGGCTGACGATGTGATAGATGAGGCTCTGATTCAAGTTTTTGGGCGGTTAGTTAAGAGTGGTTATGAAGACAAGGCTAAACTCAAGATTTCTCTTTTTCAAGAAGTTAATCAAGTTCTAAATCGTTTAATTAAGCAAGAAGCGCCTTTAGCTAAATCGCTTTCTATAGAGGAGATTTACGAAGCAGAGTTAAGAGAGCTATTTGAGATTGAGCGCTTGACGGTAGATGCTGAGGGAGAGGTTGTTTTTGCAGAAGAGATTGACGAAAATGAGTATCCGGTGACAGAACCGACTGTTTGGATCCTAAAAAACGATCTACTTGATGAACTTATTAAGCGTCTTGATCTGAATCAAGCTCAGCTTACAGACAAACTCAAGCGCAAGGTAACTGCTTCACGCTATGTGACGCTTAAACCTCAGACGCGTGTCTTGATCGATTTGATTGTTTTTGGCGAGCTTGAACTCGAAGAGGCGGCTAAGGTGGTTGGTATCACTTCGGGTCAAGCTAAACTGGTAGTA
>WFTH01000052.1 GCA_015485595.1 Candidatus Microgenomates bacterium | reverse complement strand
TGCCGATCGAACCTTGCTACCTAAAACTCGAGACGAAGCCAAGAAGCTTTTAGAAAAGCTTAAAGTGCTCCAAGCTAGCTATCCAGCCAACTCACTTGAAGCCAAGTTAGTTCAGGAGCAGATTCAAGCCACTAACGCTTTTTTGGAGACGGTTGCTTCTAGTAAGGAGCTCGAATCATTACCAATATACCTGGATATATCAAGTTTTTCAGCTGATTTTGTAATCTCTGATGCTGCCTTTACCGCTAACAAGCTCTATCTTCTGGATAAGACCAAGAAACTCTTGCTTGTTTTCGACCCAGCTTTAAACCAAACTAACCAGTTTGCTTTGGTTAGTCTAGACAAGATTAAAGACCTAGCTACCTACAAAGATCAGGCGCTCTTGCTTGATAACGGAGTTTACGGGTTTGATCCAGCTGTCACCGAGCCTAAGAGCTTGATCGCTGCCAGTGAGTTGGTCAACAGCTCGACTTTGGTGGCAGCTTACGGAGACTTTATCTATCTTTATAACCCGGATGAGGCCAACATCTTTCGCTTTGGGCCCAAGCTTGATAAAGAGCCCAAGACTTGGCTAAAGACGGTCTTAGGTGGAAAGTACAACCAAGTGGTTTCTTGGGTGATAGATGGAGACATCTGGACTGGTGGTCAGGAGGGCTTAATTAGTCGTTATCGAGCCGGTAGACGACTTGATTTTAAGCTAAAGGGCTTACCAGAGCCTTTGGCTGGTCCTGTTTATCTAACCACGACTACCGACATTAACAAACTCTATGTTCTGGCGCCAGAGCAGGATCGAGTGATCGAGCTTGATAAGGACGGCAACTTCATTAAAGAAGTAAAGAACTTTGTCTTAGGCTCGGCTATCGGTTTAGTTTATGAGCAAAAGACTAATCAAGTGCTAGCCGTTAGCGGGTCTTTGGTCTATAGGGTGCCGTTGGAGTAGGGATGGTTTAAGATAGAAGATGGGGAATGGAAGACTCGTCTTCTTGCGAAGTGGGCAAAGCGGCTAGGTTGGACTTAAAAAGATTTTAAGTTTTGAAATAAGTTTTTAAAGAATTTAGGATTTAAAGTTAATGATGCTGTTAGTTACAAATAAAAAAGCTCGCCACGATTATCAGATAGAGGACACCCTGCTTGCCGGTGTGGTTTTGACAGGATCCGAAGTCAAGTCGCTTCGACTTAAACAGGCTTCACTTAAGGGAGCTTTTGTTCGCTTGATTAAAGGTGAGGCCTGGTTAGTTGATGCTCAGATTAGTCCTTACAAGTTTGCTAGCAACTTAGAGTATGACCCTAAAAGGATGCGTAAACTGCTCTTAACAAAAAAAGAGTTAGGTCGGTTGGTTGGTCTAAAAGAACAGAGTGGTCGTACTATTGTACCTTTAGAGTTTCAACTTGTAGGCAACAAGATTAAGCTTAAGATTGGTCTTGGTCGAGGTCTAAAGAAGCATGAGAAGCGAGAGAAGTTAAAAAAGCGTGCCGACCGCCGCGAAGCGCAAAGGTTGCTTAAGAGTAAGTTAAAGGGGTTTTAGTAGTAAAGTTGATGTTTTACCCTAATTGACCTTTTCATAGAAAGTCACGCTTAATTTGCGTCTACTCGATAGGTTGTGTTATATTGTAATCAACTTAAAAATTAACCATAAAGAAAGGGTGTTTATGTCAGACGTACAAAGCGACCTTGATATGGATAGGCTGCAGTTTCATCAGGCGCGTTCTGCTACAAATGAGGAAGTTCGTGAGGGAAAACAAAGGTTTGACGTGGCTAAGCAAGTTTTGATAGAAAAACTAGAACAGATAAAGAGTAAACTAGAACAAACCAACGAGCCTGTTAAGGGTGAAAAGAGGTTGGAGTTAATCCAAGACCTGCACAGTTTACACACGTTATTTGATCGTATGGATCAAGCTTCGTTTGAATATTTTGAAAAACAGGAGTATGGAGTAGTAGAACCAAAGGAGACTGTATGAAAAAAACTTACTTTTGGCCGATAGCCATGATCGTAATGGGGCTGGTAATCTTGGCCCAAAATATGGGTATGTTACCTTTTGGGTTTGAGAACTTCTGGCCTTTAGTCTTGATTGTGGTTGGTTTGGGAGGGGCTCTAACAGCTGACAGAAAAGAGTGGCTTTATGAACCCAAGTCAAAAAAATCGAAAAAGCGACGAACCAAAAGAAAGTAGTATGGGGCGTCAAACGTTTCAGATCGCGATAGACGGGCCAGTGGCTGCCGGCAAAGGTACTGTTTCTCGTTTAGTGGCTAAAGAGCTTGGGTTTTTATATATTGATACTGGGGCGATGTATCGTGTAGCAGCGCTTTTAGCTTTAAGGCATGGTGTGAGTTTGGAAAACGAGTCGCGCATCGTTCAGCTAATCTCCGAAACCAATTTTCAGATGAGAGATCCAGTGGGGGAAGAGAAAGACGGTCGGTTGGTTACCATCTTGGTAGATGGCGAGGATGTCTCTTGGGCAATCAGGACAGAGGAGGTTAGCCGAGCAGTTTCGCCGGTGGCGACTTTACCCAAGGTGCGTCAAGTTTTGGTTAAAAAACAACAAGAGATTGCCAGGGGTCAGAACGTGGTTATGGAAGGAAGGGACATTACCTACAGGGTTCTGCCTGAAGCTAACCTGAAGATCTATCTTACTGCCAGCGAGATTGTTCGGGCGAAACGCCGCCATTTTCAACTGTTAACCAAGGGGGAGATAGTTGAGTTTCAGGAGGTCTATGAAGAACTACTTAAAAGAGATAAGCGAGATAAAACTAGAAAAACCGACCCTTTAAAGATCGTGCCGGATGCTTGGGTGGTAGACACCAGCGATTTGACCATTGAACAGGTAGTAGACCTGATTGTAGCGAAGGTAAAGATAATGCGATCGATGATAACCAGCTAAACATTAAGTTATGCCTGAATTCACTCAACTAGAACTAAAAAAAATTGAGGATAAAACTCAATTACTTGAGTTTGAAAAAGAAGCTAAGCGACTGGAAAGAGAACAGAGAAAAAGAGCTAAGGAGGCTAAAAAAAGACGCCAGTTGTTTGCCAAGTTGATTGCTCCAATCTTATTTTTAATTACGGTGCTGGTTGCTTGGTTTTTAAAACTGTTGTTTCAGCCATAAGTAGCACCTTACGGTTTGGTAGTACCAACAAATCGACAAGCTTGTTTTGGCTCTTGGCCTTTTAGAAATACCTCTTCTTTTACCTTCGGACAACCAAGGCAAGGTAGAGTATTGGTCGTAGTGCAGATCTTGATTACTACCGCGTCCTCAGGAGGGCTAAAAACATGTGGGCTTTCAGAATCAAGTAGGCTACGCATAATTTTATTCCAGATAGGGGAGGCACCAGTAATACCGGAAGCGACATAACTCATCGGGCTGTTATCGTTATTTCCTACCCAGACTGCCACCAATCGATCGCTGGTGTAGCCGATCGTCCAGTTGTCTCGCATGTTGTTTGTGGTTCCAGTTTTTACCGCTACTTCCTGACCAGGAATGTAAAGAACAGACATTGGACCAAAAGCTGGCGTACGAGCTTGGTTGTCCTTTAGGATATGGGTGACTTCGTAGGCTACTCCTGGATTAATCACCCTTTCCTTTTGGCAGTCAGCGGTGTGAAAAACACAGGGATTTTGGTAAAGCACCTTGCCCTTAGCGTCTTTAATCTCCAGAATTGGGTTAATCGGAATTTTTTCTCCGTTTGCGGCAAAGACGGCATAGGCTTGAGCCAGATCGATCATCTTTACTTCACCTCCACCCAAAGTTAAGGATAGGCCAAAGCGACCCCTATCATTCCAAGTGGTGATTCCTAACTTTTGCGCAAAGTCGATCAGATTATCCACTCCAAGTTGATTTAGGAGTTTAGTAGCAGGTACGTTATAGCTTGAGGCTAACGCCTCTCTTAGAGTCACCAGTCCATGAAATTTGCCGTCATAGTTCTTGGGAGAGTAGGGTCTTGAGCCTTTAATGTCGTAGGTGATCGGCGCATCAAGAATCTTGTCGGACGGCTTGTATCCTTGGCTAAAGGCCAAAGCATAAGTCAAGGGCTTGATCGAACTACCGGGCTGACGAGGTCTTAACACTACATTTACTTGACCATCGTTTTTAAAATCAAAGTAGTCTTTACTGCCAACCATAGCCAAGACTTCACCGGTTTGGGGGTTGGTTACCAAAGCGGCGCCGTTTCTGATTCTTAACCTTCTAACTTTTTTTAACTCCTCTTTTAAAAGCATCTCTGTCTTTTTTTGAAGTGGTAGGTCTAATGAAGTAATAACTTGAAGCCCACCTCTTAAAAGCATCTCTTCCCCGTACTTTTTGGCTAAAAGGTCTTTAACATAAAAGACGAAGTGAGGAGCTTGAATCTCGATTGAGTCTTGGCGAAAAACGATCGGTTGGTTGGCAGCCTGGCGAGCTTGTTCAAGGCTAATGTAGCCATCATCCACCATTCGTTTTAAAACCTCCTTTTGGCGTTTGAAGGCAAGTTCAGGATTGGGTCCAAATGGTGAGTAGATCGATGGAGCTTGGGGTAGTCCGGCCAGCAAGGCTGCTTCTGCCAAGCTAAGTTGACTGGCGTGCTTACCAAAGTATCGCTGTGCGGCCTCCTCTACTCCGTAGGTTGAGCCACCGTAGGCAACTTGGTTAAGATACATCTCTAAGATTTGATCTTTGCTAAACCGCCTCTCAACCGCTATAGCTAAAATCAACTCTTTAATCTTTCTCTGAATGGTTCTCTCTGGAGAAAGGAGGCGGTTTTTAACTAGTTGTTGAGTAATAGTCGAACCTCCTTGAATCGGTTTGCCTTGCCAGTTGGCTACAGCCGCTCTTAGAATCCCCTCTGGATCAAAACCAAAATGACGATAAAAGTTTTGATCCTCAATTGCGATGGTGGCATAGATCATTGCTGGCGATATCTGATCAAGTGAGGTTAAGGTACGGTTTTGGTCGTCATAGATCTTATAAAGCACTTGGCCGTTTCGATCCATGATTCGACTTGAAACCGGCGGTGTTTGCTTAACTAACTCATCGGCTGGTGGAAGTTCAAAAAAAACAAACTGATAAAGCCAGACGACTCCGA
>WFTH01000051.1 GCA_015485595.1 Candidatus Microgenomates bacterium | reverse complement strand
AGGTTAATCTAGAATCAAAAGTTCCAAGCCTCCTCATCACCCGCCAACCCCAGGCAGATGTTTCTGGTATTGTTTACACCCAACATCCTTTAGCCTACAGCAAAGCTCACTATTTTATTGAAGCAACCGCTGGGGTTTGGCTTGATCAACCAGAAAGAGCCCAACTAGACACCTACCAGATCGACATCCGCACTCAAAACATTGTTAGACGCCAAAAACGAACCAAAAATCTAAGCTATCGTTATCAACCAGATGGAATCATTCCTGCCAAGCCTATCATTAAACCTGACCAATACCTTTTAAGCGAGGTGGCTATAAAGACCTTAACTCACTTGGTGCGTTCGCTGGCTTTGCACGAGTTTAAACCTTTAAAGGTCTACTTTACTATCAAAGACAGACGAGTCTTTATTACCCAGATAAAATCACTGGATCTACTAAACTTACCAAAACAAACTCGGATAGCCAAAAAAGCCTTCACTCCTTCAAGCTCTAGCATAAAAACCTACCTAAAGGTAAACTCAGCTTCAAGTCTAAGTAAAGCACCTCCTTTCTTAGATGGAGTTTTCTACTCACACAAACAAGCCTTCTTAAGTCTGGGGAGCTATCCCTTAGCCAACCAAAAGACCAAACGACTCTTTAAGCTTTTAGCAGCACGTCAGTGGCAGAGATTAAACTCTCATCTTAAGACTCATCCCAAAAATCAGCTTTTTCTTAAGCTTCTAGACCTAACCCCGACAGATCTAGCAGGTCTTAAACAAGCTCCTGAAGCTAAAAGCCTAAACTCTAGCTTTAACCTAAGAGGCACGCTTAGACTACTTCACCAACCCAACCTGCTTGAACTTGAGCTTGAAACCATTAATCTAAACCTAGACCAAAGCCTAAAGCTCAATCTAGTTCTTCCCTTTGTCCGCAACTTTTCTGAAGCTACCGCTTTAATTAGCCAAGTACACAAGCTCATTCCGCCTGCTAAACTCAATCTATACGTGGAGGTAGTTAGCCCACAACTAATCCTCAATCTAGATCAGCTACCCCTACGAAAGCTAACAGGAGTGGTGATTAACCTTAGTTATCTTCAAGCTACCACGGTTGGTTTTGACTTAACGGACAACTATCTCCTACACTTATATCGTGGTCACACCCGCTCTGTTTTAAAACTTTTAAATCAGCTCGATCACATCCTAACCAGCCAACCCAAATCACTAACCGTAATTCTAGATCTGCCTCAATATCGTTACGAGTGGGTTAGCTTAGCTACAAAGAAAAACTGGCATCTACAAGTAGGAATTCATGAGCTAGAAAGAACTAGGCTTGCAGTAGTGGAAACTCTAAATCAAAAACATGGCAGTCATTAATGGTCTCTGGGCCAGAGAAGTACTGGATTCACGTGGTACACCAACAATCGAGTGTACTGTTTGGCTGGATAACGGTGGTGTGGTTGCTACCAGCGTTCCATCCGGCACCTCTATCGGTCAGTACGAGGCACTCGAGTTAAGGGATAACGATCCTCAACGATACGATGGTTTGGGGGTCTTAAAGGCAGTTGAGATCATTAACACTCAGATTGCACCCAGATTAGTAGGTCAAAACCCCACCGAACAAGCCAAGATAGATCAGTTATTAATCGAGCTTGATGGCACCGAGAATAAGAAAAATCTCGGGGCAAACACCATCCTAGCCGTTTCCCAGGCTGTCTTGAAAGCTGGAGCGCTTAGCGTGGGTAAACCGCTTTACTTTTATCTTAAACAACTCTATCAACTAACCGACTATCTAAGTATCCCCACCGGGGTATACACCCTGGTTAGCGGGGGAGAGCATGGTGCAGAAAATCTAGATATTCAAGAGTTTCAGGTCATTCCGGCCAGTTTTATCGAGTTTGATAAATCTTTGGAGATGGCCACCAACCTATTCCACCAACTCGAAAGAGTCTTAATCACCAAAAAAGTCACTCACTCTGTAGGTATTCTGGGTGGTTTTACCCCCACGCTTTATAGCAACACCGATGTTTTTGAACTTTTAACCGAGACCGTTAAGACTTCTCGTTATGTCTTAGCTCAAGACTTGTTTTTTGGCATCGACGCTTCAGCCCAGTCATTTTTTACCGGCAACAAGTATCTTCTAAGAGATAAAGGTGGAGGCTATAAAGCAGATGAACTGCTAAAGTACTACAAACAGATTCGTGATCTTTATCGAGTCTTTTATATTGAGGATCCTTTCCGTGAAAAAGACCAAAAATACTGGGCGGCTTTAATGGAAGACCTGGGTTCACAGGTTAGAATCATTAGTGACAGCCTAACCGCCACCAATCTCAAACGCACTCAAGAAGCAATCGAAAAAAAACTGGCAAATACCCTGGTAATCAAACCCAACCAAGTGGGAACAATAAGCGAGACGATTGAGGTAATTAAGTTAGCCAAGTCAGCAAACTGGCAGATAGTGGTCTCGCATCGTAGTAGGGAAACCAACGACGATTTTATTGCTGACTTTGCTGTGGGAGTAGGAGCAGACTACATGAAGTTTGGTCCACCAAATCGGGGTGAGCGCATCTCTAAGTATAATCGCCTATTAATGATTTTTCATGAACTCAAACAAGCTCAAAACTCTTCTCAAACCGCTCAAACTCAATCAGCATCAACTTCAAACAACTCTTAGTTGATATATTTTGTTATCTTTTGATAACTAAATTACTACTTGTTTTTTCGTGCTTACTTCGGTTATGGTAGGTTCAGTTCGGTTTTAGTTCGGAAAGGAGATCACCATGCCAGTCACTCTCTATAAACGCCAACGTCAGATTGT
>WFTH01000050.1 GCA_015485595.1 Candidatus Microgenomates bacterium | reverse complement strand
GTTTAATCTCTTCTAGATCTGCCACCAAGCTATCTAGCTTAATCTTTTCTGGCGCTACCGACAAAAGCATCACCGCCCAACGTTCAAGCTGGACTAAACGCGAGTACTCTTTTAAAGGTGGTGGCGATGAGATATCCACCGACGGTTTTAAAGCGTCTTGCTTGGCATAGCGTTTAATATCAAAAGCCACCGTCTCCACCGAGACACCAAGTTTCTCGGCCAGCTTTCTAAGATAAAACTCTTTCTCTACCTGACTTTCGATGCTCTCAAGCGGTCTAGCCAACTCTTTTAAGATCTTTTTTTGACCACTCACAGACAAAGCGTTGTACTTTCTAAAAGCGGCCTGAATTAAAAACTCATACGCCGAGACGGTCTGCTTAACTAGCTTGCGCCAACTAGCCGGGTCCTCGGCAATAATGTCTGCCGGGTCTTTGCCTCCTGCCAGCGGTAAAACCCTTAACTCCAGATCTAAGCTTTTGAGCGTCTTGATGGCGCGGCGAGTTGCTTCCACCCCGGCCTCGTCATTATCAAGCGACAAGATCACACTCTCTACCAAACGCTTAAGTAGCTGACCGTGTTCTAAAGTTAGCGCTGAACCTTTAATCGCCACCACGTTGTTTATACCCACCTGAGAAGAAGCGATCACATCAAACTCTCCCTCCACCACGATCACCTTGTTGGCTTTTTTAATCTCACTTCTTAACTCGGCATAACCATAGAGCATCCTGCGTTTGTGATAGAGAGTGGTCTCGGGTGTGTTTATGTACTTAGCCTCTTTTTTGTCTGTTAAGATACGCCCCGAAAAACCCACCACTCGCCCTCGATGATCCCTTAAGGGAAAGATAACTCGGTCGCGAAAGCGGTCATAAAATCGACCGTAACGACCTTTTACCACTAGGCCAGACTTAGCCAAGATCTCAAGGGGAATCTGCTTCTTTTGATGCAGGTACTTAATCAAGCCGTCCCAGCTATTAAGCGCATAACCAAGCTGAAATAACTTAATCGAGCTTGAGTTTATCTTGCGAGACTTAAGGTAATCAAGCGCCAACGCACCGGCCTGATGCTTTGTTAAGAGCCAGTGATAGTACTTGGCAGCTAAGTCCAAGGCCTTTAAAATCTGCTCCCGCTCATCATCCGCCTTGGTCTTGACTGCTTGAGTCTCAAGCTTAATCCCAACCCGATCTGCCAAGTACTGCAGAGCTTCGTAAAAGGTCATGCCTTCGTATCTTTGCAAAAACTCATAAACATCACCGCTTGCGCCACAACCAAAACACTTAAACCGCTGCATCTGGTCAGAAACAAAGAAAGATGGGGTCTTTTCTGTATGAAAGGGGCAAAGGCCGCGATAGTTAGCGCCGGTTTTTTTTAAATTAACTCGCTCTCCAATGATCTCAACAAGATCAACCGCATCTTTAACCTGCCTAACTTGGGACATATGAGTTCATTATAACATGTGGTTAAGCATCTACCCTGGCAAGTAAATCCTAAATCAATCTACTACCAACCATGTTCGCTGTAGTAAATTTTATCTTTAAAATAGCCTCAACTGCTTGTTTAATAGCAAATCTGGTTATCCTTTATTAAACACAAGTGCTAAGCGGAAACAACTTGATGTTAAAAACAAGCAAGTTTATACTAAAGTAGTACTAGGTTTTTTAAAAGGAAGCACCATGAAAAAAACCTTCCTCATCTTAGCATTTTTCCTAATTTTACCAGCTTTAATCTTAACAGGCTGCGCTAACAAGCAAACCGACCAGACAGAGACAAATCAAGAAAAACAAGCAGAAAGAGTAGAAAACTCTAATCAAAAAGCCACCCACATTAGTGCCGTTAAAGCCTACGAGATGGCAAGAGCTAAGCTTAATAAACTGCCAAACGATGCAGTTTTAACTTATGTGGGCACGATGACCAAGCTTGCAAGCGCCGACGGTTTAGCCAGGGGCTGGGAAATACGTTTTTACTCTCCCAGCAAAGACCAAACATACTTAATAAAGGTGTATGCAAATAAAATAGAAGAGCCAAAAGAAAGCTCGGACAAAATGCATAAAGATGCCCTACCAGCTGAGTGGGTAGATAGTTACCAAGTTAGCAAGGCGGTCAAAGATGCTTGCTCTGGCTCGCCAGAAGAAAAATACAGATTTTACTTGCGTCAAGTGAGTGGCAAACCCAGATGGTCGGTTACCTGCTTCCCAGATGGCAAGCTAAAAACTTTAAGTGTGGATGGAGAAACGGGCAAACTGTTAGGGCTTTAAACACATACACTATGCCTACGCTTTTCTTAACTTAAGTAAAGCAACTGTCTCTTCTTTTAACTTTGCTCGCGCCCAGTCTTTTTGACTGTCAGTCAACAACTCACCCATACCGACCAAAACTCGTTTGTCGCTCAAGTTTGTAACTTTATCTACTAATCGGTCGATAAACGGATTAAAATCTAGGCCTGTCCTGGCTTTAATGATGTTTGGGTTAATCGGTAGTCGTTTTTTAAGAAAAAACCAGGCATCATAAAGGTCGCGGCTTGTTTTATCTATTCTTTCATCCAGTGCCACCAGTTTATGCGCCACCATGTCCGCTGCCACCATCACTTGCATCGGTACACCTAGATAGGACTTTATCTCGTAACGCGATCCCATGTTTCGTTTATTTATCTCTATCTTAATGTTGTGTGCTTTTGACTCATAAGAAAGCAACCAAAACAAGTTGTAGCGTTTATGGTAAGCATCTTTGATCACACCATACTTTTTTAACATTAGGCTTATCTCAGAAAAAACCAAGTCTGCTTTTTCTGGTTGAAGTAAATCAAAATCAAGATCAACAGAAAAACGATCCAGTCCATAAAACATCATTGCCATGGTGCCACCTTTAAAACCTAAAAAAGAAGCTAGCTTAGGCTCTGTATAAATGTCCTTTAAGATTTGAAATAAAATAGTGCGATGTAAAGCGATATCTAGTGTCACTTATCTTGCTCCTGACTTACTTGATACAGACTGTTTATTCTTTTTATCAGGCTTTTATTTTTATAGATTGGCAGTAGCTTAAAAACCAGCGTCCAGTCTAGCTGACTTAAGTTGTCTAAGTAGT
>WFTH01000049.1 GCA_015485595.1 Candidatus Microgenomates bacterium | reverse complement strand
TTGCTTACACCAAGCTCGGCCAGACGCTTGATGATGCCGCCGGAGAAGCGCTAGATAAGATCGGCCGCATGCTAGGGCTTGGCTACCCGGCCGGACCAGTAATCGAAGAGTTTGCCAAACATGGTGATCCCCATAAATACAAAATGCCTTTGCCGATGACAACTAGCAAAGACTATAACTTAAGCTTCTCTGGCCTAAAAACCCACACCCGAAACTTAATCGAAAATATCTTAAAAGAAACCGGTCAGAAAACACTTACCAAACAACAAATTTATGACTTAGCTGCCAGTGTACAGTACGGGATATTTCGGCATATTTTGTATAAGCTGAACAAGATTTTACTAGATTATCCTGAGATTCAAGAAGTCTGGCTTGGCGGCGGCGTAGCCGCAAACATTACACTTAGAAAAATGATCCGAAAACTGTTAAGAGATAATAGTCGTCATCCTGAATTTATTTCAGGATCTCTCACCACTAACAGTTGTCATTCCGGACTTGATCCGGAATCTCACACCTTAAACTCAAGAGATTCTGAAACCTCCGCGCTTCGCTCGGATGTTCAGAATGACACTGACATGTCTAACTCCCAACTCCGAACTCCCAACTACCAACTAACCCTCCGCACTCCCTACTCCAAACGCCTCTGTGGTGATAATGCGACCATGGTGGGGATAAACATTTAAAAAACAACATCAAGATGAGGTGACATTACTGTTGCTCCCGCCCATTAGCATAATACTCATCGATAATCTCCATCGCAATTCTTTCTATCTCTTCTTTACCCACGTTTGCTCTAGGATCGTTCTTCATGTCCACTACGTGGTTATCATCAAAACCTAGCAACGGACCATCTACCTCAGATGTATCTGCTTTACCAATGCCATTTTTTTGTAAAAACTCATAGACAGCAGCTGTTGGATTACCATCATAATAAACAATATGCTTGGGTCTTTGTTCCGGATACTGGTTGAAATAGTTTTCCCAATATTCTTGAGCAGGAACTGCGTGGTCTGTTCGAGCTGCCCGTTCCCACTGAAGTCCGAATTCGTTTATAATTTTTTCTATGTGGCCCTCACTTAAGTTAAAAGAACTAAAATCCTCATTTCCTCTATTGTGTGCAGATAAGTGAAATTCTCCTATAAGACTGCCCCAAATTGCAGTTGACAACTGATCTATAGTATCTACTGGAAAAGACTCTTGAGTCAGCCTATTACGAATGTAGTTTACAGCATCATCCTTTATAAAACTTTTATTTACTTCTCTTCTTTCTTCCATATATCTATTTAAAATAGTAAGCAAATCAATTTCTGGGTGCAATAGCCACCTTTTCAGCTTTAAGAAAAACTCATCAGTAAGTTTTGGTCTTACTTCTACAGAGCTATTGATATCTCTTGTATATTTAGAGCCTGTTTCTGGGTCAACCAAAGTCGACTTAGGTAAAAAGACCATGCCAGCATCTACAGATATACCTCTACCCACACCCCCAGGCCAAACAAAGTTGTCATTTAAAATATACTCATATGCTGGTTTAATAAAACTACCCCCATCAAAAAAACCAAAAGCGTATTGACTGGCTATAAAGTCGGTCGGATAAACTATGAATACTTCGTTCCCTCTTTCAGACCCATACTTCTCATGACTTGCACTGTTGCGAGCGAAATGAACTGCCGACTTATCCGGGTAGTAATCAGCATCGGCATGTTGCTTAAATAAACTAGCTTTTGCCTCACTTGCTGATGATAAATCTAAAATACCTCTATTTTTTAACCAGTTATATACACTTTTTTTGTCTAAACTTCTTAACCCCAAAATCGACAAAGTTGTCTGTATTTCTTTTTCTGATAAAAAAGATCTAAAGTTGTCATCTACCCAAACAGGCTCTGGGGGGGCATAAAAGTTAGCAAAGAGATCTAGTTCCCTTACCTCTCTAAAACCATGTCTAGTAACATGAGTAAAAAAGTAAGGATTTAGCCGCCTCCACAAAGCTATATACTGTTCCATAGATAGTTGGGATAGTACTTCTGGTTTTAACAGCTGTCTTTTTTGTTCGTTAGTTAGTGGCTCTGTCGATTTTCTTTCATAATAAGCATCTATGATTTCTTGAGGATCTTCTAGATTTTCTAAAATTTCACGCAGTTCTTGAATTTTATTTTGTTGTTCCCTATGGTTTTGACTCAAAGCTTCAAGCTTAGCTTCTAAAGAATCTAACTCAGCTTTTAACGCAGTCAGTCGCCTCCTTTCCAACTTGTCCAAAAATAAAATTTTTTTTAGACGCCCAACTAAACCAACCTCAAACTCTTCTAAACTTTTTTGTTTTTCTTGTATACTCTGCCATAATTTGTTTCTTCTGCCTGCCAGATCCATCTGTTCTTGTTGAATTTGTTTAACTTGTAATTCACGCTTGCGTAATTCTTGTTTCGTAACATTACGTTTTTTATGCGCTTCAATAGCTACCTTTGCCGTTTCTTGTCGTCCTTCAGGATCGGTTACTCGTGAATACTTGCGGGAATTGGCTAGAGTATCTACATCTAAAACAACTTGTGTGGACTTTTCATTCATGCTTTCATGATAGCATTATTCATGTTAGTTTACCAAAAATACTAACACATCATAACAAAGTGTTTACTCCAAACGCCTCTGTGGTGATAATGCGGCCATGGTGGGAGTGAAACTACACTCCCTCTTCTAACTCAAGAATCTTGTTTTCGGCCATGTTTAGTATTTCTAAGAACTGTTTTTCGGTAATATTTCCTTCCCTAGTAGACTCTCTAGCATAACGAATCAACGTTCGAATAATTGATGCTCTCATGAAATCTTTGATTGATTGTTTATACTTTTCTGATATTTCAAGCTGAATCTCAGCAATACGTTCCTGAGCTGCTTGCCGTACTTCTAACAATTGCTCTTCAGTGAGGCTTCCTCTATTAACAGAGATCTCAGCAAAACCAACCCATCTATGGACTCTTGTGGGAGTATCACAATCTTTAAACATTTTTTTATACCATTCGAGCATTTCTGCTTGAAGCTGAGTAATACGTTCCTGAGCTGCTTGCCGTACTTCTAACAATTGCTCTCCGGTAATAACTCCATTGTCAACATCTCTCTCTGCGTCACTAATCCAATCCTTAACAACCGAAACATCGTTGGCATTTCGTATTACTTGAATGTAAAAGGCAACTTTCTTTTTCTGCTTCTCTATTCTTTCATCAACTTCCCCCTTTTTCTTCTGCATTACCTTCTCCACTGTAGAACGAGTATCCTCGTCACCGCCCGTCCTAACATCAAACTCCACTTGACCATCATGTTTTTTGTCTGGTTTCATACGGGACTGTAAAGCTTTAAGCAATTTCCTTGCTTTACTAACGTCTTTTTGCTTCGGATCAATAGCTTTTATCTCCTCTCTATAAACACGCGCATTGTCAGCTTGTGCCTGGTGCGTAGAATATAATGCCTCTTCCGCTTCTGGTCCTTCTTCATGAGCTTGGTCTAAATCTTTATACCTTTTACCTTCTGGTAAAGTAATTGGAGATTTGGCTTCTGTTGACACATTCAGCCTTTCTGTATTTCAGTTTAAATGCTACTACTAATAATGCTAGTTACACTCTAGCACATCTTTCTTATATCGGGCAAGCGCCGCTAGCGCACTGCAAGTGCTCCCAATCAATATCCTCAAACAGCTCCTCGTCTTTTTCGATCTCGTTTAGAATCTTCATAAACTCACTGGTGGTTACCGGCTGCTCTGGCTGATACTCGTAAGCGGTCGTGTCCTGCTGAGGCATAACCGTACAACCCTTAACTCGGCTTTGGTATTTTTTAATAATCTCGGAAAACTCTTCAAAACTTACCTTCTTTGGATCGTACTTTAGGGTGTAGCTTACTTGATTGCCGGTATCTTCTGGCAAAGGATTGCCCTCTTCGTCCACACCCACAATCCAGTACTTCTCCAGAAGCATCAGCCATTTGTACTGCTCCTCTGGGGTGGCCTCGGCCGCAGTCACTAGCTTATCTCCCATGCCCAAGCGGCAGATTAGAGGTTGAGTTGGAAAACCAACCGCAGTTGAGCCTTTATAAGACTTAAGCTCCTTAATCGGGTAACCTTTTTTACGATAGCGCTCTACTTGGGGGTCATCCGAGCGGTACTGCACCCAACGAATGTACTCGCGCATGGTCGGCAGGTGCGCCCCTTCTGTTAAGGCAAACAGCTTGCTGATCGTACCAGAAGGCTTGATGGTGGTGTTCGTGTGGGGCACGTTTACCCCTAACTTCTTTGAATACTTTTCAGCCTCATCCACCACCGCCCGCTTAAACCGAGCCAACGTCATCCAGAAGTCTTTGGACTTTTCCTCATCAATCAGATCTCTAAAGCTATAGCCAAACATGTTCCAAGCAAACTCATGAATGCCGGTCATCCCCACCCCGATACGGTTGGTGCGTCTAACCTCGCGTTTGTAAAGGGCATCCATGGTGTTTACCCGAATGAGAGCACGAGTGACGGCGCGAAAAGCTTCTTCGGCATCATCTAGAGTGGGAGCAAAGTAAGGCACCACATCGCCAATGACACAGTAACCACCAAGCATGTTCAAAGTAATCTCACCACAAGGGTTAGGGATGTGATGGTAGACCTTAGCCTCGGCATTACGCGCCAAGCGCCCCAACAACTTTTCGGTCCGCTTCATCGGCTTGTACTTCATGCCCTCAGCATACTTGCCATCCTGATAGCTGTCATAACCTTCATCATTCTGAACTAAACGATGTTGGTTTACAAAACCCGGCTCACCAGTGCCGTCGTGGTAGCTGGCTTTTAAGATTGCTTCCAAAACCTTTTTAGCATGGTTTGATCTTTGAGCCCAAAACTTCTCGTCCACTGCTACCGAGTTATTTGCACTCCATAAAAAACCACCTTTTTTAATGTTAATAAACTCAAAGATCTCTGGGTCGGTCCAGACTTTAGTAGCGATCCGAGCCGAACGACGTGCTCCGCCTACCAAAACACACTCAGCCAGATAATGATCCACATACATTGCCTGCTTCCATGGGGACATATGAGCCCCCTTAATAGTGGTCATCTTTCTAATCGCGTTCATTAGTGGTTTGGGACCGGAAGAAGGTCGGTTCTGCATACCCTTGATTGGCGCCCCTTTAGGTCGCACATCAGAAAAGTCCAAAATCAACATATCGTCCTTGTATTTACCCTCGTAAGCCATGATCTCGATAAGCTCCACCGCTTGTGCCCAACCCTCACGACTATCAGGCACTTTAAACCAAGTCACACTCCCGTTATCCTCACCATACTTGTGTTTCGCATCCTCTACCGACTCATCCACGCCCCACTCAAAGTCAGGGTGATCCTTAGAGATAACACAGCGCACGTTTGGCATGTTGTCCCAGTTCACCAGACACATATCATCATCATAAGCTCGACCAACCCCAGAGCCGTTCATTAAAAGATAAAAAACAATGTAGGAAGCCGAGGCGGTCGAACAGTTAGTAAAGACCTCCATATTGCGCTTAGGTTGAGTCTCGTCTCCATGCTGTAGATGTCTCCCAGACATCAAGATTGAACCGTTAGCAATATGCTTTTTTAAAAGTTCATACTCTGCTTTTTTATGCTTGTGGTACTTATTTTTAAGTAAGGAGACATTGCCTAAGGCCACCCGATGAGCCACCTCGGCCCAAGTTTCCCAGCGCTCTCTACCAGTCTTTGGATCTTTTATCCGGCGAAGATAAGTGCGGCGAGCCACCGCTTTACCCATGCCAGCATCAAGCTTGCGCTCGATAAACCTCATTTTTTTCTTTGGTAGTTTGGTGATGGATGGTCGGGGAGTCATAAGGACACCTTTCTAGTTTTTAAGTTTTTTTATCTCTTCTTCAAAGTCCTTTAAACTCTCAAAGTCACGGTAAACACTGGCAAAAAGTAGGTAAGATAACTTATCTAGTTTTTTAAGTCGGTTTAAGACTAAGTTGCCGATCTCCCAGCTTTTAACCTCCTTTGAGTTTTTTCTTCGCAAAATCTGTTCCACCTCATCAAGCAACTGTTCAATGTCTGACATCGAGACCGGCCGTTTCCAGGTAGCCTTAACCACCCCTCGTTTGAGCTTCTCCCTAGAAAAACTCTCCTTCGTGCCGTCCTTTTTGATTACCTTCAAGTCCAGACCCTCCACCCGCTCGTAGGTAGTAAACCGCTTGTCGCATTTATCGCAAACTCGTCGGCGACGAATGGCAGTATTATCCTCGGTTTCTCGCGAGTCGATTACGCTGGTATCTGGGTAAGCACAGTAAGGACACTTCATCTTTATGTTTTTTTGAATGAACACTACCTATAGTACAACTTAAAAAGCTACTACACTACATATAGTAGTTTGGGCGGTGAGGGTTGTTAGTATGAATCAGCTAAGAAACAAAGTC
>WFTH01000048.1 GCA_015485595.1 Candidatus Microgenomates bacterium | reverse complement strand
TATCGAGGCAGACAAGAATCATCCATACAAAAAATACAGACCGATAGCTCAAGGTATTTTACCTATAGGTTACGCCAAAATTTTTGCTACTTTAGGGCTTGCAACCACTTTCATCTTAAGTAGCTTCTTTCCTCCAGCTTTCGGCCTGTTGCTTGCAACTTATTTATCACTGCAACTTGCTTACGCCACTTATTTTAAACACATCCCAATCTTGGATATTGTCTCGATTGCAGTGGGCTTTCTGATTCGCATCTATGCTGGCTCAGCCGTAGTAAATCTTCATATGAATGTCTGGTTTTTACTCACGGTTCTTTCTGCCGCTTTGTTTATTGCGGTAGCTAAACGCCAAAGTGAAAGAACCCTCCTCTCAAACCTCTCTCATCATCAAGCTGGACTAACCAGAAAAACCTTAACCAGCTACAGCCAAAGACTGCTTGATCAGTATACCGCCATGTTTGCCACCGCAACTTGGTTAACTTACGCTCTTTTTACCTTTCAATCACCGGTTAATGCCAAACAGTTGCCGGTTGCTTCTTATTTTAATATTCCGCGTTCATTTCAAAATCAAAAACTACTCATGCTTTCCGTACCGTTTGTAATCCTGGCAGTCATGCGCTACTTACAGTTAGTTTATGAAAAAAACCGAGGTGAGTCTCCGGATCAAGTTTTACTGGCGGATAAACCGCTTTTGGCTACGGTGGCTGGCTTTGGTATTGTGGTCTTTGTAGTAATCTATATGATCTAGTTATGGATACTGGATACTAGATATTAGATACTAGAGAGATTAAATAAAAAAAACAAACTTATTATCATAATCATAGTCCAGCGTCCAATGCCTAACATCCAGTATCTAGTATCCAGTGCCTACTATCTAGTATGAACTATGTTCAGTGACTTGCTAATCATCTTAACTAGCTGGATATTTCTTTCACTTTTAACCTTGGTGAGTTTTCCTTGGATTAACCGCTTTGTAGGCAGAGCATTGCCTGATCGAGGTTGGGGGTTTGCCAGATTGATTGGCTGGTTAATGATCGGAATGCCTATCTGGTTCTTAGCCCATCTTAAAATCCCACTAAACACTCAGTGGGGCGTCTGGCTTGTAATGGTCGGCTGGCTGTTGGTTAACTACTGGCAGTTTTTTAAAACTAAGCCAGCTCAGAAGCTCAATCAACTACTTAAAATTCTCAGAGAAAACTGGCAGTTAGTTTTAACCGAAGAAGCTCTCTTTCTCTTTGGCCTGGTTTTTCTAAGCTTGGTTAGAGGATTTAATCCGGATATTAACAGCTTAGAAAAATTCATGGATGCTGGCTTGATGGTGGCTTATCAAAACTCTCCTCGCTTGCCAATCGAGGATATGTGGCTTTCTGGGTACTCGTTCAACTACTATACTTTTGGTCACTTCCTGGGATCTATTATGATGTTTTTAACCAACCTTAAGATAGAGATAGGTTATAACATCGCTTTAGGCTTTATCCTTGGACTAATGCTTACTCAAGCCTTCTCCCTTTCAACCATGCTCGTTAACCTAATAAAACAAACTACTCGACGGGTCTTGATTCTTAGCGGACTTTTGGGAGCTTTCTTGGTAAACTTCGGTAGCAACACACATTTAATCTGGTACTTTTTTTCGAACAACTTTAGCTTCGAGGGTTACTGGTATCCAGATGCAACCCGATTTATCTACCATACCATTCATGAGTTTCCCACCTACAGCTACATCGTCTCCGACCTTCATGCTCATGTCTGGAGTATGTCCTTGGTATTGCTGACTATCATGATTATTTATCTCTGGTTCGTAACTCTCGTAAAACCTTCCAAGCGTCTTTTGCCTAAAGTAGACAACTTCTTGGTTTGGGCCGGAGTTATGGGGGTAATGCTGGGACTTTTAGCCTCCACTAGTACTTGGGATCTTTTGATCTACGGTCTGTTTGTGGTCGTTTTAAGCAGCTTGCTGTTGGCTTTTAGCAAACTCGAACTGATCGTTCCCCTGATCCAGTCTGCCGTAGTAGCTGGTGGAGGTTTAGTGGTTGGAGCTTTACCATGGTACCTTAACTTCCAGTCGATCTCCGCTGGACCACGCCTAGTAGAAAAAAGATCATCTTTGGAAAAATGGCTGATTCTCTGGACGGGACACCTCTTTTTAACCATCATGGCTTTTGTAGCTACAGTTAAAAGCTATCTTTTAAGAAAAAGTGGCCAAAAAATCTCTCCTTACCTGTTTATCCTGGCTATAATCCTAACCGCTTGGGCTCTTCTTCTGTTGCCAGAAATCTTTTACATGAAGGATATCTATCCAGATCATCCCAGAGCAAACACTATGTTTAAGCTCACCTTCCAAGCTCAAATACTGATGAACCTGACAGTGGCTTGGTTTTTGGGTTGGGCTTTAACCACCAAAAAAGTTAAGCAACAAGCTCGTTACTTGGCTTTGGCGATTATCGGCCTCTTTACTATTATCACCGGCGTCTATCCTTATTTTGGCTACCGTGATTTTTACAACCACCTAAAACAGTATCGGGGGCTTGATGGTTTGGGTTTCTTACTCAAAGAACATCCCACTGACTATCTGGCTATCAAGTGGTTAGCTAACGAGGTGTCAGGCAGACCGGTGGTGCTTGAAGCGGTCGGTGACTCCTATACCACCTTTGCTCGTGTCTCTACTTTTTCCGGCAAACCAACTCCTTTGGGCTGGCGCGTTCATGAGTGGCTTTGGCGTGGCAGTTATGACCTGCCTGGCAAACGCGATCCACAGATAAAAAACATCTATGAGAACCCGCTCTCTGCAGAAAGTCTAGAGAGTTTAAAAAACTTTAAGGTTAAGTACATTTTTGTGGGAGATAAAGAAAGAGAAGCCTATCCAAGGATAGATGAGGTGGGTCTAAAACAGCTGGGTGAGATCATTTACCAGGTGGGAAGCACGTACATTGTTAAGGTCCAATAACCAATCCGCCAGCCGGCGGACAAATTTCAAACAATAATCAAGTTGTAAGTCTTCATTAGCTAATCAATCTTAAATTAAATGACGAATAACCAAATTCGAAACTCGAAACAGTTTTGTCATTTGGACATTGGTTATTCGTTATTTCAATTTAGTAGACAGCCTATATAGGTAGTGACTAGCTTCAATTATTAATCATTAATTATGCATCATTAATTAATGTCTAGATTCTCCACTCACTTCGCTTCGCTTAAGTGCAGCTTCGCTCGGGAGAATGACAACTAGTATCACTTTCAGCTTTTAACTTATATAATGTTTCTGTGTTTAAAACAGCAGGCAAGTTTATTAACCGCTTCTTTCTTTTTTTTGCCGTTTTAATCGTTGCTTTAGGCTTTTTTATTCGTGCCGACAAGGTAGCTAAGCCTAATCGTTACATCTTTGATGAAGATTTTCACGCCTTTACTGCCTGGCAAGAGATTAAACGCCCCGGTATCATGTTTCAGTGGTGGCATCTACCGTATCCAAAAGACATTAACGAGTATACCTACCGTCCGCCTGCCATCGAGTGGCTCCACCCGCCAGTGGCCAAGTATATCTGGATGGTGTCAATAAGGTGGCTTGGTAATAACCCACTGGCTTGGCGACTACCAAGTGTGGTCTTTGGCACGTTAAATATTGCCTTGATAATATGGTTGACGCTAGCTCTAACACAACGACGAGATTTAAGCTTACTTGCCGGCCTAATACTGGCTTTAGAAAAGTTATCAATCACTCAGTCACAACTTTCAAACAATGATGTTATCCTCACTACCTGGCTTTTGCTTGCTACAATCTTTTACCTGCTTGCCAAAACCGCAAAACCATCGATGAGACTACTAAGAGCCAATAAAAATTTGAAGTTCGAAATCCGAAATTTGAAACAAGTTCAGAATGACGACTTCAATTTAAAATCTATAATCTATAATCTAAAATTATCTTCCATCTTCCATCTTCTATCTTCTCTCTTTTTAGGCCTCTCTCTCGCCACCAAGTGGAGTGCCTTCTGGGTCCTGCCAGTATTTTTTATCCATTTTCTTTTGACTCAAATTAAAAACTCCCAACCCGTCCGCCAAGACTACGAAATTGTCGGTAGACTCCCAACTCCCAACTCCGAACTAACTACTCCTAGCTCCTCCTTCCTAGCTCCTAGCTCCAGTATCCAGTATCTAATATCTAGCATCTTCTATTTCTTTCTCCTCCCAATAGTCATCTACTTGCTAGCTTACCTACCTTTGCTAACATCAACTAGCGGCATAAACCAGTTTATTAAGCTCCACCAAGAGATCATCCACTACCAAACAACCGCCAACTTTAACCACTCACACTCAAGTCAGCCTTGGCAGTGGGTTTACGGCCAAAAACCAGTCTACTATGCCTTAGAAAGCAATGGTGATAGGGTAAACCGAGTGGCTCAAGTCAATCCGATACTGGCAGTAGTTCTAACGGGAGGACTGCTTGTTAGCTCGGGGTTGATGCTTTTTAAAATGATAGTTGTCATTCTGAAAACTCAAAACTCTAAACAAGCTCAAAATTCAAAATTAAAAACTCAAAATCTAAAATCTAAAATTTATAATCTAAAATTATCCCCTATCTTCTATCTTCCATCTCTTATCTCCTTAAGCCTCTGGCTTCCCTGGTTTTTTATCACACGTCCCAAGTTTATCTACTACATGACACCAGTAGTGCCGTTTTTAATCATTAACTTGATGGTTCTAGCTAACTTAATATCAAAAAAACCAACCCAAAATCTAAAATTTAGAATTTAAATCCAAGCTAGACTACTCTAAAACCTCCAAAAATTCCAAGTTTCTGATCTCTTTTATCACCTCTCTAATTAACTGCCTCATAGCTTCAAGTTCAGCCTCCTTAAACTCAAACACCCTGGGTGGCGCTACCTTACCAGATCTGCTTGGCTCAACAAACTCAAGCGCCGCTTGCTTGACCTCGTAAGGAAAACTCGAATCCAGGTCTGCTAAGATCTTATAAAACAAAAGCTGTCTTTTGTACTCACCGCGCAAAAACTCAGGTAGTCTAAGCTCCCTTTCGGAAAGATACTCCTTGCTAGTTTGAGTCTTAGCCTCGATCTCGTTTAAGGATCTGGCTTTACCCGTTTTATAATCCACCACTCGCACCCAGTTTTTGCTTGGATCAAGCCACTCCACTTTATCAATCTTACCGGTTAAACGAATGTCATCCAGATAAATCTTAGAAAAGTTTCGCTCGGCTTTAAGTGGGATAGCCGACTGAGCTGCCAAGCGCTGATTGTAGTAACTGGCCAAACTCTCCTTACCTTTAGCTAACCAACGCTCAAGCTCGCTCTCGGTCATAAGCTCGTTACCTAAGGCTGTCTCAAACTCAGCCAAAAGTTCATTAAGTTCCATCTGCCTGCCTTCCTCTATCAGACGGCGATTAAACTTCTCCAAAGCTTTATGAACCGCCGTACCATAAGCCATGTTTTCTGGCTTGGCCTTAGGAATCCTAACCAGCGTTTCTAAAGCAAAGGCCTTTGGATCCTTCAGGTACTTGTTTAAAGCCGAGACAGACAGACTAAACTTGTCAACTAAATGCTGAAAAAAGTCTTTTCTTGCTTTATCTACCGAGAGTTTCTCTGGAGCCGGCCTTAAAACTTGAGCTAGATCTTTTTCTATCTCCTGATCCACCTGGTGATCCACCAAGCTCACTAAGTCTTTTTCTTTTAAGAAAGTCACAAACTCACTCGGCATGTACTCTTTAACCCGGCCAGCTAAAACCTCGGTCTTAGGATAACTTAAGTAAACCGCTTGAGAAGCCCGAGTTAAAGCCACATAAAAAAGCCGCCTTTCTTCTGCCTCCTGATCTTCGGCCTTCTCTTCTTCACCAACTAAGTTAGTCGGCAAGGTTAGCTGGGTACCACCGTTTCTTTTATTTCCCCACTTTTTATCGACAAGTCCCACCACAAACACATGCTCCCACTCTAAACCCTTAGCTTTATGCACCGTGGATAAAGTAATGCGATTGGTTTTGATATTTAGATCGTCAACCTTAATCGTTAGACGATACTGCTGCATCAGCTCAATCGTCTCTAAAAACTGCCTTAAGTGAAAGTCATGATCTTCGTAGTTTAAAGCTTTTATCTGGTTAAAGAGTGAGTTTAAAGCTAAGATGAGCTCGTGTGAGTTTGGTTGTTTTTGAAGCCAAGCTAAGTAACCACTGTTTTCAATCACCTGTTCAAAAAACTTTACAAATGGCAAGCGTAAGTCCAAAGACCCAAGCTCTCTTAACTCATCCAGAAATTGCTGAATAAGCTCTTTATCACTAGGTAAAATCTTAAGTACCCCTTGACCATTGCTGCTTTTGAGGTTGTCTTTCTCGACCAAATCCACCAAACTCAAACCCTGTCTATTAGCCAGTCGTGCTAGCTTCATGGCTAAAAGCTTATCCACCCAGACCCACTCATAGCTTAAGACCTCAAACAGATCGACATAGTCCGCCCCCTCTCTTAAGAGATAAACTACTCGTAAAAAATGAACTAGCTGACGAATCTCCTCTAGATCCAGGGCGTTACCCCCACCAGCCACATCATAAGCCAAGCCCCACTTATCAAGCACCTGCATCAGCTCCAGACTCTCGGCGTTGTTGCGATACAGCACCGCGATCTCTTCTGGCTTAGTGCCACTTTTGATTAACTGATTGATCTTTTTGGCTAGGTAGATGTACTCAGCCAGCTTGGTTGGAGCTTCATAAAGATAAAGGTGAGAAAGTTGTTTGTCAAAAGCTAAAGCCGACTTAAGCGGTTGGTTAAAATTAAGCAACTGGGTGAGTTTAGCCTGGTGTTTAGACCCATCTTCACTTAAGCTACACATCAATTCAAAAGCGCTATTATAGATAGGTTGAGGACAACGATAACCAACCTTTAGGTTAATCACTTGAGCCTTAGGATAACGGCTTAAAAACCGACTCATGTTAGCTAGTGAGGCTCCTTGAAACCGAAAGATCGACTGGTGCGGATCCCCCACCACAAAGATGTTGGCCTGGTCCTGCCAGTAAGAGGCTAAAAGCTCAACCACCTCATTTTGGGCGGTGTTGGTGTCTTGGTACTCATCGACCAAGAAGTAGTGCAGCTGCTCCTGGTAATCAAGTAAAAGGTCTGGGTGTTTTTTAAAGGCCAAAAGCACCATCATGATCATGTCGTTAAAGTCATACTTGCCCAAGTTATGAAGCTTAGCCTCATAAAGTTGATAAACCTTTTGCAGCTCAAGGTTTTTGGCCCTTAACTTTTCCAGTTTCTGACGCTTGGCCTTTGACTTTACCTCCTTTAGCTCAGCCTCAGGCCACTCAAGCTCGATCTTGGCTAAAAACTCATCTGGGGTCACACCCTCACGCTTGAGGTCGGAGATGGCTTTTAAGATCGAACGAACATAAAGGTCTGGTTTTTTAAGCGGCTTAAGCAGTTCAAACCGAGCCTCCGGGTCGTTTAGGATTTCTTGAATTAAGGCAAACTGCTCCAGTTCGGATACCACTTGGTCCGGTAGCTCGCTTGCTTCGTCTGGATCTTCATAGACCGAGCTTACAGGAAAGTACTCCGGGTGCTCGCTCACCACCCGCCGGCAAAAGGCGTGAAAGGTCTCGATGTTTACCTTATAACCATCCAATCCGATAAACGAGACCACTCGTTCGCGCATGTTCTTGGCCGCCGACTCGGTGAAGGTTAAAGCTAAGATGTTTTTTGGGCTGGTGTCGGTTTTTTTTAAGATGTTGGCGATCCTTAAGGCCAATACCTGGGTCTTACCCGTGCCCGGGCCGGCCACCACCATCACCGGGCCCTCAATAGCATCAACAGCCTTTTTTTGAGCCGGATTTAGGTTGTGGTAGGCTTGAGAAAAAGTAAGTGACATAAACTAGCTTTTCTTCTGCAGCAAACCGATGGTGTTTTCTACCTGTTTAATCTTAACATCAAGTGCTGGCTTGACCGACTCATCTACTCCAGCGTTTTTCGCCCGTTCAAGTTTTTGACGCAGAGACGTTTGGCGAGTTAGCTCTCGTTTGTAAAAATTGTCTCGAGACTGCCTTTTACTAGCAAAAAGACCAGCTTGGGTGGAAATTTTTAGTCTACCAATAGCGCTGTTAACACTTTTGGCGCTACGGGCTTTTGGGCTTATAACAGGTTTGACAACAGGCTTCATCTAGCTAAGTATTATAAGCGATTTTTAGATAATCTAAACGCTAGTTCTATCTCCCACCTAATTTCTGAGTTCAAACCATCAAGGCTATCGAGTTCTTTCTGACTAAACCAACCAATCTGAGTTGTTTCTTTTTGATTAAAGCTTAGTCGGGGCTTTTTTTCAAGACTGACCAGCTCAACTAAGTAGGTAAAACCTAGATGTTGCTCACAACCTTTGGACCAGCTAAGATCAGGCTCCCCTTCACCTAAAACTCTAGCCCGATAGTTTTGCTCACACACCCAGTGTAAGTTGGTTAAGATCGGACTGGGAAAGTACTGGCTTTTAAACTGGCTGGTTGATTGATGCGACGGCAACTTAACAAATGGATCAACCACTCTAACCTTAACGCCCGTCTCTTCCAAAAACTCTCGCTCGGCTGCTTGGTGAGGTAGCTCGTTAGCATCAACGTGACCACCAGGATTAAGCCACATGTTGAGTTTTCTATGTTTAATCAAAAGCACCTTGCCCTGATGAACCAAGATTCCTCCAGCAGTCAAACAAACTTTAGGTCTTCTATCTTCCATCTTCTATTCTTCCATTTAACACTCAATCTTAAGATCCTAGAAACAAGCCTCGCCTAACGGCGGGCGAGTTCAGAATGACATTGAAGTTTTATTCAACATCCAGTATCCAGCATCCAGTATCCAGTATCCAGTATCCAGTATCTAACATCCTACTCTATCTTCCCCACAAACAAGGTATCACCCGAGTACTGCCCAGTAACAGTCACGATCTTACCCACATAATCATCTAGCTTCACCGAGTAAGAGTCGACCTCGGCTGGAGGCTTACTACCGACAGTAATAAAGTACTTATCTCCTATCTTGGTAATCTTACCGGTCAAGGTGGTGTCTCCTACTTTTTCTTTTTTCTCAACCGTGGTTACACCTTGGTTGGGGATGTTCGTCAGTTCATGCTTGGGCAGACAACCACTAAAAAGCAGTCCGGCAATAATAACTACACTTGCTGGCAATAAATAAAGGGAAACTTTAGACATAGAGCCTCCTTTGTTTACTTATCTTGCTAGTTAAATTCTAAATCCTAAACACGAAATACTAAAGAGGGAAACTGAGCGTCTACATTTTAAAAAACATTGTGCAGCACGTTATGCCTATGTATACTATATCACTAGCGCATGATATTTGGATTGAAGTCGCAAGCATAGCATGTTAAAAAAAATAATCCTACTAGTATTACCTCTCATCACACTTGTGATTAGCTTTTTTGTTAGTTGGAATATGGTAAATAGGGTTGCAAGTAAAATGATAGCAGCAGAATGTCCAAACGTTGCTCCTGTTGCTTGGGCGTGTTATGAAGCAATGTATTCATTTGTAGACACAATAAAGTATACGCTACACTCAACTATAGTCCTTAGTTTTATCATCTCTTTCACCCTATTCTCCCTTACCAAGAAAAAATCATATCTCTTTTACACTACTATAGTTCATGTTCTAGTCTTCGTTATCTCAATACCAGTTATGCAGTTTTTAGGATTTTCTACTATTTTTTAAGAAGATATAAATCACTATGTTAAAAAATAATCTTACTAATTTCACCTTCCTTTATCTTAATAGGTAGTTTTTTTATCAGTTACCTTACAGTGGATAAAATAGTCAGCACAACGTGTCAGACTGATTTAGGTTTGTAAAGAGTCGTGGGGCCATACACCCCTCAGTTATACCATTAGTTTATCTGTAATTGTTAACCTAATTATTTCTTTCATATTTTTCCTAGCTATCAAAAAAAAGAACTATTTACCCTACGTTGTAATACTTCACGTCATGTTTTTTGTCATTTCAAAATGGTTAATGAAGTTTTTTGGATTTAACACTCCCTTTGACCTTTTTTAGAAAGTTGCAAATACATAAACACTTGATCATCATAGCCATCTGGTGTTTTAACTCCGTTTGGTAAGGTACCGTAGTACTTAAAACCAAAACTTTTATAAAGTCAAGGTTCTCTCTTTAGAGAGCTTGTTTACGTATCGCCAAAATGACTTCAGATCATCCATAGTTGGGTAACGGATAACAAACTCACCCTTACTAGTAGAAAAAGTCTCAACTACCTCTATCTTCTATCTTCTATCTTCTATCTTTAAAAGATTGTCAGGCCGACTGGACTCGAACCAGCGACTCCCGGACCCCCAGCCCGGTGCTCTACCATCTGAGCTACGGCCTGATGCGAGCAACTAACTGTATTATATGAGCTGTGAGCAAATCGTCAATCTCACCTCTATCCACCATCTCTAAAGCCTGTCCTAAACTAAACCAACGTACACTAACAATCTCCTCGTCTACATCACCAACTGTCTTTTCTGGCTTAAGCTTGCTTGAGTCCGCCTTAACTAAAAAAACCGCCAATTTCTCTGTGCTTAAGGAGTTCGCATAGTCCCAATGACCTAACAATCTAATATCCTGCTTGCCTGTCAAGACATAACCCGTTTCTTCCCTAAACTCTCTTAAGGCAGCTTCTTTTAAAGTCTCACCTGCATCCACAGCCCCACCAGGCATCTCCCAACTAAACTTCTTTACTGGATAACGAAACTGCTTGATTAAAAGAATCTCGTCTTTCTCGTTCACCACAGCCACAGAAACACCATCCGGTCGTTTAACATAGCTATAGGAATGCTTTTCACCTTCGCCAAAATCAACTAGATCATCATAGACCGTCATCCATGGAGTTTTATAAACCACACGGGATTTAACTGTTTTCATAAGTACTATTATAAGTAAAAAACTCAAAGCTCAAAACGCAAATCAAGGCCACAACTTAAAACTAGAACCGTTTTCGTTATTCGGACATTCGTCATTCGTTATTTCAATTTAGCATTGTTTGATTAATTAGTGATTGATAATTGATACTTGGTTCTTGTTTGTTGTTTGTTTATTGGTGCATTGGTAATTGTTGTTCTGGATTCTCCACTCGTTTCGCTTTATACAAAGCTGCACTCGGGAGAATGACACTCTGTAAACAGTTTTAAACTTTGAACTGCAGTTTTGAGTTTTGAACTTTGAATTTTGAGTTTGGGCCAAAAACGTAACACTTTTTGTAACAATTGGGGTTTACAATCTAGGCAGTATTAAAGTATATTGTGCCTGCAGACAAAACTAGCACAAAGGAGCAAAAACCATGGCAAAAACCACTAAAAAAAACCCAACTACTCCAGAGAAAACCACTAACGACCCCCGCAAACAAGCGGTTAACATCGCTATGCAACAGATCGAGAAAAAATACGGCAAGGGATCGGTCATGAAGATGCGCGACTCACTTAAACAGATGGGTAAGGTGCCGGTGGTCTCTACCGGCTCACTCTCGCTTAACTTAGCTCTGGGTGTTGGCGGCTATCCTAAAGGTCGTATTGTTGAGGTTTACGGTCCTGAAGCTTCCGGAAAGACCACTCTTTGTCTTCACGCTATCGCCGAAATTCAGAAAAAAGGCGGAACCGCTGCCTTTATAGATGTCGAGCACGCACTTGATCCGGTTAGAGCCAAAAAGATCGGGGTTAATCTAGACGAACTCTTAATCTCTCAGCCAGACTATGGTGAGCAAGCTCTGGAAATTGCTGAAACCCTGATCCGTTCCGGCGGGGTTGATATCGTGATCGTTGACTCGGTGGCAGCCTTAGTTCCCAAGTCAGAGATCGAGGGGGAGATGGGTGATCAACAGATGGGCAAACAGGCCAGGTTAATGTCTCAGGCCATGCGAAAGCTAACCGCCGCTATTAACAAGACTAAGACACTGGTTATCTTTACTAACCAAATAAGACACAAGATCGGGGTCATGTTTGGCAGTCCAGAAACCACTACCGGTGGTAACGCTTTAAAGTTTTATGCCTCGGTCCGCATGGACATCAGAAAGATTGGCAACATCAAAGAAGGCGATGAGGTGGTTGGCAGCCGCCATCGAGTACGCATTAAAAAGAACAAGGTGGCTCCTCCGTTTAAAGTGGCTGAGTTTGACATGGACGATAAAGGTGTCTCTCTGTCTGGTGACGTACTTGATCTAGGTGTAAAGGAGGGAGTGATTGAAAAAAGCGGCAGCTTCTTTAAATACCAAGGAGAGGTAATGGCTCAAGGAAGAGAAGGAGCAAAAAGATACCTAGAGGAAAATCCAAAGACTATGGAGGAGATCAAGAAAAAAATCTGGGAAGTGATCAAAGAAAAAAACAGCATCTAGTTTTCTTGACTAAAACTATATTTTTAGCTGATCAATCGGGCTTTTAGCCCGATTGACTATTTTGGTTTTTAAAGTACAATCAAGAATGTAAAAATTAATCTAACTAAGTTATAAAAGTAGCTAAAAAGCTAAATCTGAAAAAACTTAAATCTATGAC
>WFTH01000047.1 GCA_015485595.1 Candidatus Microgenomates bacterium | reverse complement strand
TAGTTCTTTCGTTACTGCGAGGAGGTTGGCCGATCGGTCAGATAGTTTCTCAAGAGCTTAGACTGAAACACCTACCGATTGTGGCCGCCAAGATCGGAGCACCGTTTAACGAAGAAGTGGCAGCGGGTGCTATCTGTTTTGACGCAGTCTACTTAAACCAAGCAGTGATTCAAAAGCTCAGATATTACTTAACAGAGCAAGAGTTAGATCTAATCTTAAGGACGCAGCTGGAAAAAGCTAAGACCAAAGCAGACAGTTATCAAAAATTGTTTAAACTTGATCCTAAAAAAATCAAAAAGCAAGTCAAAAACCAAGTAGCGGTGATCGTTGATGATGGAGTGGCTACCGGCGCTACCGCCAAAGCTGCCAGTTATTTTTTAAAGGCAGGTGGAGCTAAACAAGTAGTTTTGGCCGCACCGGTAGCTCCGGCAGATCTAGACTGCAGTGAGTTTGATGACTGTGTTATTCTGGTTAAGGATCCTGCTTTCCAAGCCGTGGGGCAGTATTACCAGGATTTTAGTGAGGTTAAGCTTGCCACCTGATACAGCCCTCCATCCTTAAACCCTCGCTTACGATAATACTCCCGCGTACCCACAGCAGAGATAACTGCCAGTTTCTTATAACCTGATTTTTTTGCAATCTCTTTAGCCTTTTCAATCAGTTTTGTGCCTAAACCCAGGTGTTGAGCTTTATCTCTATGCTTCTCACCAATATCAGCTAGTCGTCCGTAAACATGAACTTCACGGATGACCGCAGAGTCTTTTAACTCGTCAATAAAACCACCCTGGGTGGGTAAACTTAAACGTAAAAAAGCCAGCAACTTTTCTTCGTTGCCAACATTAACCGTAAACTGCAAAAACTTCTCTGTAGATACCCCCGTGGGGTATGTTATAACGCTAAACTTAATTTTATCTACATCAAAACTTACATCTCTAATCTCTCGCGCCCGGATATCAACTAACTTTTTCCCTTTTGTGCTTAGGTGGTCAGTTACAATCTGTCTAAAGTTGGTTTTTTTATTACCCACCACAATGTCACCAGAGGGAATATCTCGAATTACCCGCGTTAGCCGACAGTAGGCTGGAGTGTGGGTGAGGGCAAACTCTAAAACATCAAGTAACTCTTCCTGACTATAAGGTCGCCACAAACCTTTCTTAAAATACTGCATTAACTCGGCACTAGCAATCAACGAAGTCGGATAAATTTTTAACTCATCCGGTTTAAAATCTTTGTCTTGAAATAGTTTTAAGTAATCTTTTTTATCTGCTTCAACACTAGAACCATATAAATTAGCCATCCAGTGAGCATGAATCTTAAAACCAGCCAGCCTTAACAAAAGGAAGGCTTTGCGAGTAGAGGCAACATCATGACCTCTTTTATTTTTTTTAAGCACAGTATCATTTAAACTCTGCACTCCAATCTGTGTCTTAGTTGCACCCAACCGACGCAACCTAACAACCTCAGCTTCGCTAATGTTATCTGGTCTGGTTTCAAGTACCAACCCAACACAGCGAACTCTAGCAGTTTCATTTACTTTTTGTTGTTTTTCAAGCTCGCCCCAACTGGCAGATTGAAATTTACTTACACCAAGCACTCTTTCTGGTTTAAGGTAAACCTCTTGAACTACCTGATTATAGTTCTTCTTAAGCTTAAGTCCATCGACCGCTTTTTCTTTAAGCTCTTTTTCGTTTTTTTTCGGATCATCTTTAATAAAAGAGTGATAACTTTTTTCCCTAAGCTGTCTATCTAAAGACTCATAAAACTTTACTTTCTTTCTCACCTCGATCGCTTCTTTCTCTGTACCAAAGTCGTTTAAAGCGTGAAAGCACTCCTTTATAAACCAGATCTGATACGGCTCAGGGTAAAAGCTCCAAGTACCACCTAAAACGATAATCTCTGCCTTGGTCACCTTATGACCGTTGGCATAAAGCGCTTTTAAGCGATTGATTGTTTGCAAGTAGGGATCGAAAAAGTTTCTTTCGGCTCGCTGGGCTCCTGGTTCATTTGCCAAGTAACTTTTAGGCATACGTACATCTGAAGGGCAGAAGATGCACTGACCAGGACAAGGAAAAGGCTTAGTTAAAACGGTTACCGGCGCCACACCTGAGAGGGTCCTTATGGGTCGTTTTTTAAAAAGTTGCAGCGTTTTTTTAGGCAGGGGCTTAATCTCACCTTTACTAAGCAGGCGCTTATAAGCTTGGTTGAGGTCGCTTTTGGCAAACATACCGCCTGCAGGATCGGGGTATTTCCTTAGCAAAGAAAGCAGGTCGGCATGGTTTGGGTTTTTCAGTTGAGCTAACTCAGATATCAACAGTCTAAGTTGACTTAAGCGCTTTGGTGTGAGTGGTGTTTGTTTGTAAAGGTAAGACATGATTGGAGACTAGATACTAGATACTAGATACTGGATACTGGATGCTGGATACTGGAACACATTATACCTCAGGTTTTTTCGACCAACCTGACCAGAAATATCGGTTACAATAGCGTTATGGATCAAAAAACAGTTTTACTGCTAAACGAGCTAAATAAAAACTTCTATAACCAAGTAGCAGGCTCATTTTCAGATACTCGCCAACATCCATGGTCAGGGTGGAAGCAACTGACTCCTTTTCTATCTTCTATCTTCCATCTTCCAACTCCTACCGTGCTTGATCTCGCTTGCGGCAACGGACGTTTTTACCACTTCTTAAAAGAAAACTTCCCCGATACAAGCTTCACTTACCTCGGCGTAGACTCAAATCAGAAACTTCTAGACCTGGCAAAAACATCAACTAAACTTACAAAATACCCGCCTGCATTAGCTGAAGCGAAACAATTGCGGGCAGGCAAAATACAAAATAACAATCCAAAATCCAAAATCTATAATCTAAAGTTTGTTAAACTTGATATAGTCTCTAGTCTAATAAACAATGACGATCTAAACCTACCACCCACCAATTTAGTTGTTGCCTTTGGTCTTTTGCATCATATCCCTAGTTTTAGCCTGCGTCTTAAACTGATCAACACCTTAACCAAAGCGCTTCAGCCTAAAGGAGTTTTAGTAGTTTCTTTTTGGCAGTTTGTAGAAGTTAAAAGGTTAAAAAAGAAAGTCGTGCCACTAAAAACAGTTAAACAGCTTTACCCGAAACTTAACCTTAGTGACCTAGAAGAAAATGACTACTTTTTAGGTTGGCAAGATAAAACTCAAGTAGTTCGTTATGCTCATCACTTTAGCAAAAAAGAGCTCGATCAACTCATTAACAAAGTGCCGTTAAAAATCACTGGTCGCTTTCAAGCCGATGGCAAAGAGGAAAAGGCTAATCAGTATCTAGTTTGGGAAAAGTAGAGTTGGTGGTAAAATAGGCTGAAAGTTTTTGAGAAAACTATGAAAAATCGAGTTTTAGCCACCATCATCTTCCTACTTGCCGCCGCCGGTGTGGCTGACACCACCTACTTAACCTACGCCGAACATAAACCAGAAGTAGCTAGTTACAGCTGTGGCGCCAGCGAAGTTACAAGCGGAGCCAAGATTGACTGCAACCAAGTGTTAGACAGCGACTATGCCTATATCGGTCCCGTTCATCTATCTGACATCGGCTTGGTCTACTACCTAGCACTGTCTATGCTAGCTCTAACTCAGATCTTAACCACTCGTCAACCCTACTGGCTAGGAAAAAAGCTTAGAAAGAGTAGCTTGCTTAAAAAACATCCTTGGCTGAAACTTGCCACCTTAAGCGAAGTTATCTTTCTTATTTCTCTTGCCGGCTTGCTTTTTTCGGCTTATTTAGTTTATTTAATGGCCTTTGTTATTGGCGCCTGGTGTTATTTCTGCTTACTTTCTGCCGCTACTACCAGCTTGATCTTTATCATAAACGCTATCTACTTACACCAACGCTACCTACACTCACCCTTTTTACTTAAAAAACTTCAGTTTGCGTTTATCTCTTTTTTCTATCGCCATCTTCTTAAACCGATCGCGTTTCTCTTTGAGGCTGAGAGGGTTCATAACTGCATTACCCAGGTTGGAGTTTTATTGGGTCGATGTCGTTTTCTAAAGTGTGTGACCAAAATTAAGCTAAGTTTCTCTCACCCCAAACTTAATCGCCAATTGCTGGGTATAAAGTTTAGTAACCCGGTGGGACTCTCGGCTGGTTTTGACTATAATGGCCAGCTGACTCAGATCTTGCCGAGTGTTGGTTTTGGCTGGCATACCATTGGTACGGTTACTTTAGAACCTTACGAAGGCAACTCCCCACCCAGACTGGGTCGCTTCCCAGACTCAAAAGCACTTTTGGTAAACAAAGGTCTAAAGTCAAAAGGAGCTAAAGCAGTTATCCGAGAGCTAAAAAAAGTCAAGTTTCACATTCCCACTGCTATCAGCATTGCCAGCACTAATAAACATTTTAAGACTACTCATCAACAAATACTAGATATCCTCACTACCTTTAAACTGTTTGAAAAATCCGGTCTTAAACACGCGCTTTATGAGCTTAACATCAGTTGTCCGAACACTTTTGGGGGAGAGCCGTTTACTAGTTGTCCGCGCCTGGATGTTCTACTGAGTGCTCTAGATAAACTTAATCTATCCCGACCAGTACTAATTAAGATGCCAATTGACCAAGGTGAAAAAGAGACACTAGCCATGTTAAAGGTGATCAATAAGCACAACATCGCTGGAGTCATCTTTGGCAACCTAACCAAAGATAAAAACAACCCAGCAATCACCCAAAAAGATCGCAAACGCTGGCAAAAGTTAAAAGGTAACTTAAGCGGCAAACCCACGTTTGAAAGGTCAAACAGACTCATCAAGCTAACTAAAAAACACTTTAGCGATCGCTTTGTGATTGTCGGTACCGGTGGCATCTTTAATGGTGAAGATGCACTCACCAAACTTAAGCTCGGCGCTGACTTAGTCCAACTAATCACCGGCATGATCTATACTGGTCCACAGGTAGTGGGGGAGATTAACTTGGAAGTTGCTCTAAAACTTAAAAACACCAATGGAAAAAGAAACCTCAATACCTAGAAACCCCCTAAAACTTAACTCACTTTTTATTATTTTATTAGATCACTCATCTGGTATGTTCTACCATCATCCTGGCAGTCTAAAATAAACAATGAAACCAAAATTTCAAGTTATCAGCACCAAGAACTACTTTAACTTACTTAAAAATAATCTTTTAAAAGTAAAAAAGCTTTTTTTGGTTCAGTCTCTTTATTTCGAGATTAAGGATAGCAGCAATGATATCATTAGCGACATCTACAAACATCTTACCTCCCACCAAAACAAAGACAAAGTCCCCATGAAGGCTCTGATAATTGATGACTTTTCTCTCTCGTCACTTATCACAAAACCTAGATCTAAGCAAGTTTTAACATATCTTTTAAAAAAACAGGTTGCGTTAATAATCAACCACATGCCTTGGTGGCAAAAGATTACCATGCCGTACATAAAAAGAAATCATATTAAGATATCGCTTTTGGATAACCTTGCCTGTTTCGGCGGTATTAACCTGTCAAGCAAAGAAACAAAATATCACGACCTAATGATCTGTAGTAAAAACAAAAAAGTAAGATCTTTTTTAAAGAAAGTTATCCACCAATCAATTGCTCAAAACCTAAGGGGTAAGCTGCACAAACTAGATAGTCAAAACCACTTTATTATCGACCATAAAAAACGGCAGCTCAGTTACGCTTGCGCCAACTTTATGATTAAAAAAGCTACCAAGAACATCTTCTTTGTCTCTCAGTTTCCTCCAGATCATAAAATATCTTGGCAACTTAAAAACGCCGTAAAGAAAAAGGTTAAGGTGACAGTAATCACACCTAGAAAAAATAACTTTAACCTAGTTTTCTATCTTATTCATAAATTAAACACCATCTATCTTAAGCTTACAGCTAAAGAGCTTAAACTTATTCAAACCCCGTTTATGGTTCACGCTAAACTAATAATAGTTGATGATAAGCTAGTGCTTGTGGGTTCTGCTAACATGCACTACTTAGGCACAGTAGCACAAACTAGCAACCTTATGTTGCTATCCTACGACAAAGATTTAGTTAAACAAGTAAACAGATTTATTAAAAAATTAATAAAACCGTGACCTAAATATCAGCTATAGTTGGCTACAGCGAGCTTTAAGCCCAGCAGTGAGAGTTAAATTTAGAGATAAATTAAAGATATAGATGTAAGAGTAATGAGCGGGAAACGGGACTCGAACCCGCGACCTTCTCCTTGGCAAGGAGACGCTCTAGCCAACTGAGCTATTCCCGCAATTTGTTAAAGACAGAAGTTGATTTTAACCGAAAGTTAAGCTTTTGTTAAGCGTTTATTTGGTGGACCCTGTAGGACTCGAACCTACGGCCTTTCGGATGTAAACCGAACGCTCTAACCAGCTGAGCTAAGGGTCCATGGTGCCCAGGAGAGGATTTCAAGCCCAGCGCAGTCCCGACACATGTCGGGGGAACCTCCATTCTGCGCCAGCAGAAACAAACACTTTGAGCAAAGTTTAACTGTGTTAAAGAACCAACATAATGGTGCCCAGGAGAGGATTTGAACCTCCACGCCCGTAAGGGCACAGCCTCCTCAAGACTGCGTGTCTACCGATTCCACCACCTGGGCTTGTTAAGCTGCAATAACGTGCCGAGAGAGGGGGTCGAACCCTCACGCTCTTAACGAGCACTGGATTCTAAGTCCAGCCTGTCTACCAATTCCAGCATCTCGGCGACAACCATGATGCCCCGCTAGGATTCGAACCTAGATTAACGGCTCCAAAGGCCGCTGTCCTGCCATTAGACGACGGGGCAGTAAGCCTTATATTATAAAAGCTCAAAGACTAAAACGCAAAAGTCAAAACTTAATGGTTCTGTGTGCCAGAGGAGGGACTCGAACCCTCACGCTCGTAAAGAGCACTAGTTCCTGAAACTAGCCTGTCTACCGATTCCAGCACTCTGGCTACCTAGCTAATAACTTAGCCTTTGTCTTATAACTTCTAGAAAACTTCTGCTTAAAGGCCTCGATTACCACACTAGCTGCTTCGTCGATTCTGAAGTAAGTCGTGTTTAAAGTTAAATCGTAAGCGTTGCGCTTTTTAATATCATTATTAATGTACTTTTTTACAAAGTCACTTCTTTCTTTCTCCACCTTCGCAATAACCTCTTTAGCTTTTTCTCTGCTTAAACCCTCAAAGTCCATCGCTCGCTGTACCCGTACCACATAAGGTGCAACAATGTTAACATGAAGCCCTTTGGCAAAAGGGGTGATAAAGTTAGCCCCTCGACCTAAGATAACCACGTTACCCTTGTGAGCATAAGCGATAATCAACTTAAACAGTTCAGAGATATACTTTTCTTCATTTATGTACTCCGGATCAAGTACGCTGTCTAAAAGATCCTCCACCGCCCCACGAGTCTTTTCGTCCAGAGAGGCAATCACCTCTTTTCGTCTTTTAACCGAGCGAGCGATCTCTTCCACTATCTGTTTGTCCACTAACTCAAAACCAAGTCTGTCTGCCACTGCTTTAGCAATAACTGCGCCACCACTGCCTGGTTCACGTGCCACAGTAATAAACGGCTTAACAAATAAAGATTCCTGGTAGTCATCTCTTATTGCTTTGGCCACTTTTTTCTTTAAGTTAAAGAGCCCGAAAGCCCTGTTTAGCGTTTGAGTAAGATAGTCTTTCATGCTGGCTATTATACACTAAGTTAACCAGTAAGTTGGTTGGCCAATTAAAACAACTGTGTTAAAATAACCCTCTGTAAGTCAAGTTAATGTGAGTTGGGCCAGTAGCTCAGTTGGCCTGTCCACCTAAGCTGGAGCGTAGCAACTGCTGGCGGATTAGAGCAATTAAAATTGTAAAATAAAAGTAAAATAAAATAACAAAAAACCCAATTATTTGGGCCAGTAGCTCAGTTGGTTAGAGCAGCGGCCTCTTAAGCCGCGTGTCGTGGGTTCGAGTCCCACCTGGCTCACATAATAAATCTAGTCAAAACTTGACTAGATTTATTATGTAACCAGAGTGACGAGAAACCATGATTTCAAAAAAGTACTTTATCTACATTCTCCAATCTAAAAAAGACGAAAGTTACTATGTTGGCTACACTCAAAATGTTGATAAAAGATTAAAAGAACATAACTCTGGTAAATCTAAATACACCAAAAATCACAAGCCTTATGTATTGGTTTACACAGAGTCGTATGATAAACTTGCTCAAGCTAAACAAAGAGAGCAGTACATTAAATCGTACAAAAGTATTAAAACTTTTTTGAAATCAAGGGTTCCCCCGAATCTTTGATTCGGGACTAGTCCCGAGCTTCGCTCGGGGGAGTCCCACCTGGCTCACAAGTTGCCACTATCTTGTAAAAAATACTTTAACTTTTTATACAACTTCTGTTTAAAAACACTATAC
>WFTH01000046.1 GCA_015485595.1 Candidatus Microgenomates bacterium | reverse complement strand
GATCAAAGCCGCAAGCATGCCTCCCACAAACAAAAAATAACTAAACACGAGTTTTTTTAGGGAGCGATCAAATTTTTTAAAACTTAAACCTAAAGAGTTTTTTTTGATCTTTATTCTTTTTTTACTATGGAGAAACTTAAATTTTGGTTTTTTAACTGGTAGCCCAAACTCTATCTCGTACTCGTTAAACCAGATAATAAGGTTTAGTAGTCGATTTTTCAGTTGGTTTAAACCAATTTCTTGAGGAAGAGAGGACTTGGCTTTTTCAAGTTTTTTGGCTAGATAAATCTGTTTGGCCTTTTTAAAAAGTGCTTGTCTTAAAAGTAGCTGGTGTTTGGTTAATCTCTGTTTTCTTGGCATGAATTAGCCGCCATCATAGCACTGCTTTGAATCAGAGACAAGATAAAAAAAGCTAGTTTGATAGGTTTTGTGTGATTTTCTGCCATAACTCTGGTGAGTCGCCTTCGTAACCCAAAGCCCAGATGGCAATTCCAGCCAGATCCAGTTGATTCACCAGTTCGAGCTTGTAGTGAAGTGAGTTTTTATCTTCGTAGTAAAGCACGTAGTGTTTACCATCTTTCTTAAAAGTAAGGTAAGGGGAGAGCGCTCTTGAGTTCCAGGAACGTTTGACCTCAGGCTTTTTTAAAAGTTTAACTACTTGGCTGTAAAAAACGGCTTGACCAGTGTTGGGATAGGTTTGCGCATAGGCTGTGTCGTTTACAGTTTGCCATTGGTAGCCATAAAACGGCACTCCCAACAAGAGTTTATTGGCTGGTATTTTTTTTAACGTTTCTTTTAAATAGTTGTGAATATCTTTAGTAAAGATGTCTCCACCACCAAATATGGGAGCTACGGGGCCTGCTCGATTGGAGTTTCGCTGGTGAAAATCATACGCCATTAAGACAATGTAGTCGACTTCGTTTGCAAGCTTGGTTAGATCCCAAATATTGTTACCTTCTACTGCACTGGAGTAGACGTCGATCGAAAGTTTTAGGGTTTGAGGTTTTCTTTTGAGATATCTATTTAGCTTGGCAACAAACTGAGTAAACTTAGGTCTAAGTTTAGCGCCACTGCTAGCGTCAAGCTCAACATCCAGATTTATCCCACTTACGGGATAAGCTAGGATTAAAGAATCAAGTTCTTTGAAGAAGTTTTCTTGGGCGGAGTTTGAATTAAGAAGATTTTTTGCGATAGTTGGATCAAATACAGCAAAAACAACCTCAAACTTTGTCTGATTTTTTTCGAGCTGATTAAGAGTTTTTAAAAATTCGTTAGCTCTTAATCGAGCATAACCTATTTCTGGTTTGTCTTTGCTTTTGGTTTTTATCTTGCCGTTTTGATCGATAGTTAAGCGAAAGTAAGCTAAGTGAGTTAGGGTGGGGTTGAGTTTAAAACGATCAAGGTTCCAGTAAGGCAAAAAACCATAAACAAGTTTTTTTGTTTTTGGTTTATGAGTCAGTCTAGTTTGGATAAACCGAAATCGACTTAGCTGATCTATAGGTGAGAGAAGGTCTTGTTTGGCAAAGTAAGCTTTGGTGAATAAAGCTATCGGTAAAGCACCTAAAGCTATTATTAGTAAAATAGTAATCGGAAACTTTGGCCAGAATTGTTTAAAAACATTGTTTTTTGATTGGTTGTTCAGCATTCGCACTTAAAGTTTTGGTATTAGTTTTGTGGTTTCTCTGTTGACTGAACCAAAGGCGCACAGTCTAGGCAGAACTTGTCTTCGGTGGGATCGATATAGAACTTGTGACGTTCTAAGACCAGACCTTCAACTTCCTCGCCGTATTCTGGAGGTCTGCCGGTGGTGGGGTCTATCCAAGTATCTTCTTCCATGATTCTTCCAGCTGACGGTTTACTTTTGACCCAGTAAAGATCTTGGAGTTTAGCTTCACAGCTGTTGGTAGTGTTAGGTGGGAAGCCATTCATACAGACCAACGCGCTTTTAACATCGATAGGTTTTTCTGGCCAAGTTGCTTCTTTGTTTTTTAACAGCTCGGTCATGATGTTGTGCCAGATAGGAGCGGCACCGGTTAATCCGGAAACCAAGTAGGGATTCATCGGTTTACTGTCGTTATTACCAACCCAAGTAACTACCAGATACTCTGGGGTAAAACCAATGGTCCAGTTATCCTTTAGATCGTTGGTGGTGCCGGTTTTTACACTTACAACTTGGTTCTTAATCACCAGTTTTGAGTGAGCTCCAAAGGCTTGTAAACGAGCACTATTATCTTGCAAGATATGGTCAACCAGGTAAGCCGCTGCCGCAGAAAGTACCCGCTTAAGCTCTCCAAGTTGAGTTAGGTTTGGATCTTGATTAAGCTGTTTGAGCTGAGTCTTGGTTTTTTCTGTCTCAGCAAGGTAGAGCAACTTACCTTGGTAGTCTTTAATCTCAAGGATAGGGTTCAGTGACACCTTAACTCCGGTGTTAGCCAAGACTGCAAAAGCTTGGGCCATGTCGATCATTCTTACCTCACCTCCGCCCAGACCCAAGGCTAGTCCATACCTTGTTGGATCTCTCAGAGTGGTTAGTCCCAAAGCTTGTGCTTGCTTAAGGAATTCTGGCACAGTAACCAACTTCATGGTTTTGACTGCGGGAATGTTAAACGAGTTTCCTAGAGCTTGTCTAACACTAACCAACCCATGAAACTTGCCGTCATAGTTTCTGGGGCAGTAAGGTTTCTGTCCAGGATTTTCAAAGCAAATCTTTTGATCGATCAGGATTGTGCCTGGGTTAAGGAGTTTTTTTTCGAAAGCAGTGGCATAGACTAAAGGCTTGATCGAACTACCTGGCTGTCTTAGAGCTAGAGTAACGTTCACTTGACCGTCATGCTCTTGGTCAAAGAAGTTGCGTGAGCCAACCATAGCTAAGATCTCGCCGGTGTTTGGTTTGATAACTAGGGCAGCTCCGTTTCCGACTCGATATCTTTCAAGCTTGCTGATCTCAGCTGAGACAGAGGCTTGAGCCATTCGTTGGGTATCTAGGTCCAGAGTGGTCCTAACCCTCAATCCCCCTTTAGCAACCTTGTCTTTGCCGTAAGTTTTTTCTAACAGGTCCTTAACATAAAAGACAAAGTGAGGAGCCTTAATATCTTTCTTGCTTAGAGCATAGTGAAGCACTTCTTTTTTAGCTTTATCGGCTTCTTCTTGGGTAATATAACCTTCTTCCACCATTCGTCTTAAGACCTCTGCCTGACGTTTTTTAGCAGCAGCGGCATCTGATTGAAAAGGAGAGTAACGACTGGGAGCTTGGGGTAGTCCAGCCAGCAAGGCCGCTTCAGCCAGAGTTAGGTCTTTGGCGCTTTTGCCAAAGTACTGTCTGGCAGCAGCCTCGATGCCTACGGCCGGTCCACCATAAGCGATGTAGTTAAGATACATCTCCAGAATCTCGTCTTTGGAGTAGCGAGCCTCAGTCATGATAGCCAAGACAAGCTCCTTTACTTTACGCTTGAGTGTTTTGTCTCTAGTTAAAAGAGCGTTTTTGACCAGTTGTTGGGTGATAGTCGAGCCTCCTTCAATTCTTTTGCCTCTAAGATTGTTAATCAGAGCTCGAGTGATGCCTTTGATGTCAAACCCAAAGTGGTGATAAAAATTAGCGTCCTCGATAGCAATCGTGGCTTGTTTAACATAAAGTGGTAACTCATCTACATCGATGGGGATGCGGTTTTCATCGGCATAGATTTCATAAAGTAGTTTGCCGTTTCGATCAAAAATTTGAGTGCTCACATTGTAGTTTTGGTTGTTGGTTAGGTTGGCAGGCGAAGGTAGTTGTTTAACCAAATAAGCTAAACCGGTTACTCCAACGAACACAAGAAGTCCAATTAAAAGAACAGCTAAAGGTTTTTTTTTGCTTGGTCGATCCGGCTGATTAACTTGTTTTTTTTGCTCATGCTTCCTTTTAAGAAGCTGTTGAAACTTGTTTTTTTTCATAGATTTAATATGATTAAGTTTAACACATGCCAACAGCCTTTGTTCGTTCACAAGCTTGGTTTTTATACCTAGATGAGCCTCAGAAAAGGTTGGTTGAG
>WFTH01000045.1 GCA_015485595.1 Candidatus Microgenomates bacterium | reverse complement strand
GTTTTACTTTGGTTAGCTATGCCTAGACTTGAGATGCTAAGCAGTTGATCATCAAGCTTAACTTGATAAACAAGCTGGTCTGGTTTAAGAAGCAAACTAACCGTGAAAGGCCAAGTTTTTTTTAGGTCAACTACACGATAGCGACCAAAAAGAGTTTTAGAGGTGGTCAGGTTATTTTTTAGGTCAAAGAAAAGGAGCGGTTGATGATAGCTTTCTTTCAGGATTGACTGAGTAAGTTGATCAGGACAGACTGTTATCTCTTGATCGTTTTTAAGCCGGCAGTCTATCTGCTTAACTCTGGCAAAAAGAAAGCTTATTAAGAGAGCAGAACCAATGATTATAGATCCTAGAGCTAACTTGGTTTTAAGTCTCATTTTTTAGATAAGGTTCTATCAGTTTAAAAAACTTCTCGGTGCCGTTTTTTTCTGGCGCTAGCTTTTTATAGGCGGCTTTCAGCTTGCTTAGTTGCGCTTTGGCTACTTTTATTTCTGTGGCGAGTCTTTCTGGAGTAAGCTCGCTTTGGGGAATGATACTAGCTGCTTGCGCCCTGACTAGGCTTAGGGCGTTTTTTGTCTGTTCGTCATGATGAGCTAGTTCTAGAGGAATAAAGATAGCGGGCAGACTATAAAGCTTTAGCTCAGCCACGGTATTTGCCCCGGCTCGACCGACTACCAAGCTAGCTGTGTGGTATACCCAAGCCAGCTCCGATTCATCAAGCCACTCTCTAACCAAGTAGTGACTCTGAAGCTTAAGAGGTAATGTCTGCTTCAAAGCGGTTAGTTCTTTCAGATAGTTCCTAGTTTTTGATTTTGGTCCGCATTGGTGAATAATGATCCAATCTTTTAAAAGTAAAGGAAGAATCTGTGAGATAGTGGTGTTAATAATTTCTGACCCCTGACTGCCTCCGGTTACATAAAGAATCGGCTTTTGACTTTTTAGGCGAAACCAACGAGGTTTAACCTTAGGTTTTGTTTCTAAAGATCGGATTAGGTTTCCAGTCACTAGGGTTTTTTTTGAAGGGAAGTAAGGTAGTGAGTCAGGGTAGGAGATAGCTACTTTGTCTGCAATCTTTGCTATAAGTTGATTAGCTATGCCCGCCGCCCTGGTTTGTTCGTGAGTGACGATCGGCACCCCGAGAAGTTTGGCGGCTACTGCCAGAGGTAGTGCTAGGTAACCCCCGAAAGAGATAAACAGCTTGGGCTTGTGCTTACTTATTAACCTAACTGCCTTTGGAAGACTGACTAAAGTTAGATAGAGCTGATTAAGTTTGTAAAAAATACTGCCCACGCCCCATTTGCCGGAATCAAACGGTTCGAAAACAACGTTTTTATGCAAACTTACTAGTCGTTTTTCATGAGCGGGCTGATCCGACTCATGTTGCATCTTCTCTCTTCCAGCAAAGATAATGGTAATGTCTGGTCTTACCTCTTCAAGATAGTCTATTAGAGCTAAAGCTGGGGTGAGGTGTCCTCCGGAAATTAAGATCTTCATTTTTTGCGCGATTTGAGTTTAACTTTTTTTTGATTTTTATCTAGATGTAGACTGACTAGGTAAGCTAGAGCCAACCATATCATAATTTGCGAAGAGCGACCATAAGAGAAAAACGGCAAAGGCATACCCGTCAAGGGGATAAGACCAACCACGGCTCCTAAGTTAAAAAAAGTTTGACTAAGGATGATAGTTAGGAATCCAAAACCAACAAGTTTCTCTTTTACTTTAGCTTGAGATAGCTCTATAAGTTTGAAGCCACTAATGAAAAACAGTAGGTAAAGCAAGATAATAAGGCTTGAACCTACAAACCCAACCTCTTCTCCAACAATGGCAAAGATAGAGTCGGTGGCAGCTTCTGGCACATAGGCATATTTTTGGGTGGAGTTGCCTACCCCCACACCAAACCAACCTCCTCGTCCCAGGGCAAGGTGAAGTTGCCTAATGTGAAAGCTAGCTCCAAGCGGGTCTTGGTCTGGATTTATAAAGGTGGTCAGTCGCTTTAGGCGGTAAGGAGCAAGAACGATGGCGATTAGAATCAAAGGAATAGTGGCTAGGGTTAGCAGGCTTAAGCTTTTTCCGGAACCTCCAGCCAAGAAATAAACCACGACTGCAATAAACCCTATTAGAAGTAGTGATCCAAGATCTGGTTGGAGCAGGATGATTATTGCCGGCAGACTCAGGTAAAATAAAAAGTTAACCAGGCGTTTTTTTTCTGAGCTAAATCTGGGTAGTTGGTAACCAAGCATTAAGACCAGGCTAAGTTTAAGGGCCTCGACCGGCTGAAAGCGCATCGGACCCAGACTGATCCAGCGATGTGCTCCATTTAGTTTTAGCCCAATACCCGGAAAGAAAGTGAGTATTAGAAGCATCAAGCTTAGGATATAGGCTACTGGAGCCAGTTTTAACCACCACTTGGGAGGTAACTTAACTAGGCTTAAAAAGCCAACTAATCCTAAGGCCAAGCCAACTAGATGTTGTTTAAGGATGAAGTACTGATCACCAAAGGTTTTGAGGCTTTCTACCAAGCTGGACTCAAAAACAAACAAGACTCCAAGTAAGCTCAAACTAAAGCTCGTAATCAAGAACAGGTTTAGCCAGGGATGATTGATCCTAGAAACATACTTTTTAGCTTGCATCCTTTTAAGTATAACCTCAAAGTATGGCTAACCAAACGCCAAAAATAGTAAGCATAATCTGAACTATCCAAGCTCGCTGGACAATCTTTGGTTCAGCCCAACCGAGGTTTTGAAAAGTAAGGTGTAGAGGTGCTGCTGGAAGAATTTTTTTGTGGTAAAAACGCTTGCTAACAATCTGCAACAAAGAACTTGCAATCTCTATTACAAAGATAAAACCAATAACTCCCAGGGCGATCGGTTTACCTAGCAAAAGCCCAATTACTGCAAAAGTGGCCCCGAACGAGAGTGAACCTACATCTCCCATAAATAACCTGGCAGGATAGATGTTAAAGTAGAGGAAGGCCAGTAAAGCTCCCAGCCAAAGGGCGATAAAGACCGCCAGAGGTACGTCTAGTATAGAGCCGGATAGGAGCCAGAGTCCGAAAAGAGAGATCATTAGGCTACCAGCAGCCAGCCCATCTAGTCCATCGGTGACGTTGATCGCGTTGGCAAAAGCAACAATTACAAAAGCGGCAAAAGGCACATAGAGGATGCCGAGGTTAATGGTGCCGATAAAAGGAATGTAAAGAATCGAGATGCCAAGACCAAGGTGAAGTAAAAGTCCGACCGTAAGACCCAAGATACTTTCTAGTATCAACTTATGTCTCATTCTTAGGCCAAAGTGATTTTTAAGTGGAAAGAACTTCTTTATATCATCAAACAGACCTAGGAAGGCAAAGGAGAGAAATGTAAACAAGATGATTGCTACTTCTAGGAGTTTGTTTTTATGAATCGAGGTAATATCAAGCTTGGCTTGGTGAAGCATAAAAAGACTAATGCCAAAAAGCATGGCAACCACCGTCACAATCAAGATTCCGCCCCCAATCGGCACCCCAAGTTTGTTTTTGTGAAACTTGTTATAGATCGGGGTTGTTTCTCCAAGCGAGTTAACACCTTCTTTGTCTTTTTTTTGAAACTTAAGTTTATAAAGAAAG
>WFTH01000044.1 GCA_015485595.1 Candidatus Microgenomates bacterium | reverse complement strand
TTTATATATCAATCATTTACTTAACAGCTATCTTTTATATCAAAACTACAATTTAAAATTACCACTTAAAAGTTAGTGGTTTTTTGTTAAAATAAGACTCTCTTTTTATTTATGAGTTAAAAAAAAGGGCCCGTAGCTCAGTTGGCTAGAGCGCCTGTATGGCATACAGGAGGTCAGGGGTTCAAGTCCCCTCGGGTCCACTCTACTCCCCTTCTCCCTCGATTTTTTTATAGGTTAGGGCCACTGCAGCTACTTTGTCGGTGGGTTTTAATCTCATTAGAATGACTCCCTGAGTTGGCCGGGTCAAGATAGGGATTGACTTTTTGGTCAGGGGTAGTCTAATAGTTTGACCTTCTTTGGTGGTAATCACTACGTCTTTATGTTCTTTAGTTACCATGCGAGCGGCTGCCACCGGACCGGTTTTTTTGTTAATCTCGGCCACCTTAACTCCTAAGCCGGACCGTTTTTGTTTCGGATACTGACTAAACTTAGTTCTTTTACCCAAACCTTTCTCCGTGATGATTAGCAGGGTCGCCTCGTCTTTAGTGCCGGCTGCGGCGCTTTGTTCTGGAGTAATAGACTCGACACCGACGACGTAGTCGTTTGGTTTGAGTGTAATGCCTCGTACGCCTTTGGTGTCGCGTTGGCTTGACTTAACCTCTCTCTCGCTAAAGCGGATACTTTTTCCTTGGTGAGTCACTAACATAATATCGTCTTCGCCGGTGGTGAGCTTGCCCCAGACAAGCTGATCTCCAGGATTTAAGACGATAGCGATAATACCGTTTTGCCTGATGTTTTTGTAAAGCTTGACAGCGCTCTTTTTGACTAGCCCGTTTCTGGTTACCAGGCTAATGAACTTATCTTTATCTTTTTCTTCGTCAATCAAGAGTAAGGATTGAATCTTTTCGTTGCTGTCTAAGTTAAGCAGATTGACGATGGCAGTACCTTTTGCCTGTCGAGAAGCTTCTGGTATTTCATAGACTTTAAGTTTAAAAACCTTTCCGTGATTGGTAAAAAGCAGTAAAGTGTCGTGGGTTTGGGCACTAAGTAGGGTCTTTACCATGTCCTCGGCTTTCATTTTCAAGCCGATCTTGCCTTTTCCTCCTCTTCCTTGAGTTCTGAACGAGCTGGGCGACATGCGTTTGATGTAACCACTTTCGGTTAAGGTGATTACGGTAGGCTCGTTAGCTACTAGGTCTTCTTCACTAAACTCACCCACCTTGCCTTTTATCAGCTGGGTGCGACGCTCATCTCCGTAAGTGGTTTTAAGCTCATTTAGTTCATCCTTAATAACTTTGAGAATATTTTTAGGTGAAACCAGCAAGTTAATGTAGCTGCCAATCTTTTTTTGAATTTCGGCATACTCATCTAGAATTTTCTGTCGCTCTAGAGCCGCCAAGCGCTTAAGCTGCATGTCTAGAATGGCCAAGGACTGCACCTCACTTAGTTTAAACTTGGTCATTAAAGCAGTCTTGGCCGTCTCGGTGTCTTTGGATTTTTTAATTGTCTCGATTACCTCATCGATATTATCTAAGGCAATCAATAAGCCCTCCAAGATATGGGCTCTTTCTCTCGCCTGCTTGAGTTCATGTTGAGCCCGTCTGACCACCACCTGCTGGCGATGCCAGATGTACTCGAGCAAAACCTGCTTGATGTTCATTAGTTGTGGTACGCCATCGCGGTTTAGAGCCACCATGTTTAAAGGGAAAGAAGTTTGAAGTTCAGAGTACTTAAAGAGTTTATTTAAAACTACTTTAGGCTTAGCATCACGCTTAAGATCGATGGTGATCTGAAGTCCAGATCTGTCTGAGTCGTCGTTTAGATTTTTAATGCCGACGATTTTTTTATCTCTAGCTAGGTTAGCAATCTTCATTAAAAGCCGTGCCTTGTTCACCTGGTAAGGTAGTTCAGTTACAATGATCTTAAACCCCCTTTTGCCTTCCTCGATCTTAGCTTTGGCCCGAATAATGATCCGGCCTTTGCCGGTGCGGTAAGCATCTTTTATGGCTTTGATGTCATAGATAATTCCCCCAGTGGGAAAGTCTGGTCCATGGATAAAGTCCATGATCTCATCGGCAGTAATGTCACTGGTAAACTCACCAGCCAACTCTTTTGCTTGGGTCTGAATTAGTTGATCGATGATTGGATGCTGACTGGCTTTTCTATCGTTTGGATCGATCTTAACCGCCTCAACCTCAAGTTCTCTGGTAGCTTGACCTTTGTCGATCATGGCCACAATGGCATCGACCACTTCGCTTAAGTTATGAGGGGGGATTTTGGTGGCCATGCCAACTGCGATACCCTCTGAGCCCATTAGAAGTAGGTTGGGTAGCTTGGCTGGTAAAACTTTAGGCTCTTTGAGCGAGCCATCAAAGTTAGGTGCAAAGTCAACCGTGTTTTTGTCTATGTCAGCCAAAAGTTCGCTGGTGATCTTGGCTAAGCGCGCCTCGGTGTAACGCATGGCTGCTGGACTGTCGCCATCAACTGAGCCAAAGTTGCCCTGCCCATCAATCAAGGGATAACGCATGGAAAAATCTTGAGCTAAACGCACCAGAGCCATGTAGACCGAGGAATCGCCGTGTGGGTGGTACTTGCCTAAGACATCACCGACAATCCGAGCTGACTTTTTATAAGCTGAGTTAGCGTGAATGCCGCTTTTGTACATGGAGTAAAGAATACGGCGATGAACCGGTTTTAGACCGTCTCTAACATCTGGCAAGGCCCGTGCCACGATCACGCTCATGGCGTAGTCCAGGTAGGACTTCTTCATCTCCTCGGTGATATTGGTGTAGCGCAGTTTGCCAAACTTAGTCTCTTGAATATCTCCATGAGTAAACTCGGTTCCGTTTGTCTTTAGCTTACCTGCCTCACTAGTTGAGTTAGTCAGGTTTTTTTCGGTTGTGCCTGGTAAGTTTTGGGTTTTTTGATCTGACATAGACTTAACTTAGAGCCTTTTCTAAAGCCGGAGCAATCTCTTTTTTACGCGAGAGTTTTGGACCGATATCAAGGACATTATTTATGGCTTGACCGCCAAAGGCTCTTTCGGCCACTTGAATTTCAAGCTCACTAGGCAAAAGCAGCTTGGTATTTACGTTTAAGATGTCGCTAAGAGCCAAAAAGGCCATATCAACCCCCATCTCTTGCTTAACTTGGTTAAGCGCCTGAAGCAAGCCGGCTTTTCTTTTAGCTAAAATCTCTGCTTGCTCAACGGTCTCAACTTGGTTAATAAAGACTTTTTGACCACCAAAGTCAAAGATCTTGTAGTCGTTGGTGGCTAGTTGGTAGTCGGTTAGATCACTCACATTTGACTTGGCTTTAAAGATTTCAAGCGTAAAGCCATCCACATCCTCTATCTGAGCGATCTCGGCTAGCTCTTGAGCTAGTTCTCTATCTTTGTCTGTAGTGGTAGCGGACTTGAAGCCGACCGTGTCGGATAAGATGGCTGCTAACATTAAGGTAGCTAGCTCTTGAGTGGGTTTAACCTGATGCAACTTCATCATGTAAAAGATGATGGTCGAGGTTGATCCCCAAGGCTTGAAGTTTAAAAAGATTGGCTGGTTTAGGTTTAGATTAGCCTTGTGATGATCGATAATCTTTACTATCTGATCTGGATTAAGTCCTTCTAACCGCTGGTTTTCTTCGTTGTGATCTACCAAGATAACTTGATCGTCAGCGTTAATCTCATCAGCCCCGATTAGTTTTGGCGCTTGAAGTTTAAGTTTGTCAAACAAGTAGCTTGTTTCTGGGTTTAAAGGATCGACAATGACCGCGGTCGGGTTAGGATGAGCTAGACAGTCTAGATTTTTAGCCAAGTATTCATAGGCTAAAGCCGCCACAACCGCATCTGTGTCTGGCTTTTGGTGACCGATGATGTAGGTAGCTGGCATAGCTTATCCTTTCTTTTTTAAGCTTTCTTAAACATCAAGTTCAGCTAAGGTAGCATGAGACTGAATAAACTTCTTTCTGGGAGCCACGTCATCTCCCATGAGGGTGCTAAAGACAGCATCAGCCTTCTCGGCATCCTCGATGGTGATCTTTTTGACCATACGAGTCTTGGGGTTCATGGTGGTTTCCCAGAGTTGCTCAGGGTTCATCTCTCCAAGACCCTTGTAGCGCTGAATGTTTATCTTTGCATTTGGGTTTTTAGCTTTGATCTTCTTTACTGTCGCCTCTTTCTCTTCGTCCGAGTAGGTATAGAAGGTCTCTTTGCCAGCGGTAATCTTGTAAAGTGGAGGCATGGCTACGTAAAGATAACCTTGCTTAATGATCTCTGGCATGTGTCTAAAGAAGAAGGTTAGCCCCAAGGTGGTAATGTGTTCACCGTCCACGTCCGCATCATTCATAAGAATAATGCGGTGGTAACGGAGTTTTTTAATGTCAAAAGTCTCACCAATACCGGTACCCAAGGCAATAATTAGGTTTTTAATCTCTTCTGAGGCAATAATTTTATCCAGTCTGGCGCGCTCGGTATTTAGAATCTTACCCCGCAAAGGGAAGATGGCTTGAAAGCGCCTATCTCTACCTTGCTTGGCCGAGCCACCAGCGCTATCACCCTCGACGATGTAGATCTCAGCTTCAGCAGGGTCTTTAACTTGGCAGTCAGCCAGTTTACCCGGCAGCGAGCCACCTTCAAAGACGCCTTTACGAATGACCGCGTCTTTAGCAGCGCGAGCCGCTAGGCGAGCGCGAGCAGAAAGTAAGATCTTGCCGACAATATTTTTACCTGCTTTAGGGTTTTCTTCTAAGAAGGTCTCAAAGTCACGCTTAAAAATCTGATAAACGGCCGATTGGGCCTCAGCGTTGTTTAGTTTAGTCTTGGTTTGCGACTCAAACTGCAGGTCGTTTGAGGGCATCTTCACAAACACGACCGCGGTTAAACCTTCTTTTAGGTCATCGGCGGTGAAGCTTTCTTTTTCTTTTAAGAGTTTATTCTTGTTCGCATAGTCACGAATTACCTTTCCAAGGGCCATTCTAAAACCGTTTACATGGGCTCCGCCATCAGGTGTGTGGATCACGTTTACAAACGACTCCAGTTTTTCTTGGTAGGAGTCATTGTACTGTAGGGCGACCTCAACCCCAATCTTTTTACCCGTTTCGTTGTCAGTCCAGAAGTCTTGGGTATAAAAGACATGATGAATAGGTTTTTTATACATGTTTAGGTGTTCAACCAAGGACCGAATGCCTGACTCAAAATAAAAGTGCTGTACACTTCCTTTAATCTCATCGATCAGTTGAAAGTAGATGCCAGCCATCAAGTAGGCTCGGTCTTTAATGATGTTAACTAGATTTTTGTGACTAAACTTAGTAGTGGAGAAGATTTCCGGGTCGGCTACAAACCTGATTAAGGTGCCGGTTTCGTGGGTTAAGAGCTGCTTGCTCTCTAGAGGAAATTTTTCTTGCACCTCTTTTTCCGAGATGATTCCCACTTTTACTTGAGGTGTGCCGCGCTTATACCACTGATAGTGGTACTGATTACCGCGTTTAACCACTACCTGCAAGACCGAGGATAAGGCGTTAACCGCTGAAGAGCCCACACCATGGAGCCCACCAGAGGCTTGATAGGCAGTTTCTTCGAACTTGCCTCCGGCATGGAGCTTGGTCATAACTACTTCTAGGGCTGAGACTCCAGACTCGTGCATGTCAACTGGGATGCCCCGACCGCTATCCACTACTGTAATTGCCTCTTGACCCAGTTTATCCTTGCCAGCAAGTTTTTTTTCCAGGTCACTGACCTGATGACGATAAAGCCTGATGGTTTTGCCAAAACCAGCAATGGCTTCATCAACAGCGTTGTCCAGGATTTCCTTTGCCAGGTGATGAAGTCCTTTGGCATCGGTAGAGCCGATGTACATCCCCGGTCGTTTACGAACCGGCTCCAGTCCTTCTAGAACCTTGATCTCTGTTGCTTTATAGGAGTTTGCTTTCATTTTTCAAAAACCTTTGTGAGGTTTTAAATTTACCATATTATCTACTCAATACCAAGTGCCGTTTTAACTTGATTTAAGGTTATTTTTTGGTTTATGTAAGATAAGTTTAAAAAAAAGTTGTTCTAGAGTTAGCCTGACGTTTAGGTTTTGATCCAATTGGTTTAGAGTTTGACTTATTAAGCGCCTTTGTTTGGGTGTGTAACTTGTCTCTTTAACTAGTTGCTTTATAAGCTCATAGGCCGCCTGCTTGTCTTTGTATTTTTCTGCTAGTCGGATAGCTTCGGTAAAGGTTTTGAGTTGGTAGGTCGGCTGAGCTTTTTTTGCTAACTGTTTTTTTTGTTCTTTAATAAAGATAAGATGACATCGAGAACGAACGGTGGGTATTAGTCGATTTGGTTGACTGGTGGTTAAGATCAAAAAGGTAGCCGGTGGTGGTTCTTCGAGAGTTTTTAGCAAAGCGTTTTGAGCCTCTAAAGTTAAAAGTTCGGCTGGAGAGATGATCACTAGGCGTTGACCTGCAGCCTTAAAGCTTAGCTTTGTTAAAAGATCTCTTACCTGATCGATACCGATGTTGGCTTTATCTGGTTTGGGTTTTAGGTTAATTACTTCTTTTAGGTTTAGATCTTGGTTTATAGTTTGGCTTAGGTAAGAGATAACTTCGGTTGTTTCTAAATCGTTTTTGTTTGAGCTTTTATTTGAGTGAGTTTGGCTGGGGTTGACTAGAATAAAGCTTGACATTGGTTTGCTTATTTAGATAAGTTTCGGTATCATTAAACTTTAGAGTTTATGCCTGCCCAACCTACCACAACTCCACCAGTCGGTCAACCAATTTCAAGCCAAGTTAAAGGCAAGACTCATTATGACAACTTGCTTGAAGTTTTGGTTGATCAAGGCAAGTTGACTCAAGAACAGGTGATCGAGCTTTTATCCAAGAGTGTAAACCAGGATAAAACTGTTGAAGCGGTGATTCGCGAAAGTGGTTTAGTAAGCGAAGATGATATTACTCAAGCAAAGGCTAGGTTTTATAACATCCCCTATGTCAACTTGGCGGAAGTGGGTGTTTTTCCAGAAGCTTTAAGTTTTATTTCTGAAGGTGTGGCTCGCAGGTACGGAGTTTTGCCGTTTTCTTATGATAAGGCTAACAAAACTCTCTCTTTGGCAATGAAGAATCCTTTAGATATACCAACCATTAACTTTTTGGAGCAGAAAACCTCACTTAAGATCAAACCATACTTTGCTTCTGAGTCAGAAATCGAGCGTTTGATTGCCGAGCACTACTCCCAGAATCTATCAACTGAAGTAAACGCCGCTTTAAAGCAGACCAATGACTACAAGCCAAACAAGCTTAACCAAAAGACATTAGCCGATCTTTCTGGAGGTACGATTCGCCAAGCGCCGATAAATAAGATAGTTCAGACTATTCTTACCTTTGCTATTAAGGCTCGAGCATCTGATGTTCACATCGAGCCACTGGAAGATCGAACCAGGGTTCGTTATCGTATCGATGGTATTTTGTATGAAAAGTTAATCTTGCCAAAGTCGGTTCATGATGCAGTGGTCTCTAGAATTAAGATTTTAGCCGACTTGAAGATAGATGAGAAACGCCTGCCACAAGACGGTCGATTTGATTTTAGTGATGGTGAGCATGAGATCGATCTCCGTGTTTCCACCCTTCCTACTGTAAATGGAGAAAAAGTAGTGATGCGACTTTTACCTAAAAACGCCAAGGTTCCTACTTTGGAGGAGCTTGGGCTTGACGGTCTCTCTTTAAAATGGGTTAAAGAGGCTATCCGTGTGCCTCATGGGATAATCTTGATTACCGGACCGACTGGTTCTGGCAAGACCACGACTCTATACTCTATTCTGCACACTATCAATACCCCAAAAGTCAACATCATGACCTTGGAAGATCCGGTTGAGTACCAGATGCCAGGAGTGAACCAGGTTCAGATTAACCCTCAGGCAGGTCTAACCTTTGCTTCCGGTTTAAGGTCGTTTTTGCGTCAAGATCCAAATATCATCATGGTTGGTGAGATTCGAGATTCGGAAACAGCTAGTTTAGCAGTTCAAGCTGCTTTAACCGGCCACTTGGTCTTCTCTACCCTTCATACCTCCTCTGCCGCTGGGGCGATTCCGCGATTAATAGACATGGGAGCAGAGCCATTCTTGCTTGCCTCATCAATGGAGTTAGTGATTGCTCAGAGGATTACTCGTCGGATTAATCCAAAGTATAGAGAAAGCTACAAACCACCCAAGGCGGTGATCGAGGACATTAAACAAGTTTTGGGAAGACATTTTGAAGCTTTTTTGAAAGAAAGCAACTTAACCGAAGATCAGGTGGTGTTGTATCGAGCAAGTAAAGATCGGCCCGAGATAGAACCAGAGTATAAAGGCAGAATTGCGATTTTTGAAGTGATGCGAATGGACGAAGAGATCGATAAGATGATTATGGAGAGCAAGCCGGCGGAAGAGATCGAGAAGACAGCCTTAAGAAAAGGCATGTTGCTTATGAAGCAGGATGGTTATCTTAAAGCTTTAAGAGGTATCACCACCATCGAAGAAGTACTAAGAGTAGCGGAGATCTAGTTATGACTAACCTTGACATCATGGCGGTACTGGACTATCTGGTTCAGCAAGAGGGTTCTGATGTTCACATTATTGCCGGCTCGCCTTTATCCTTAAGAATCAACGGGGAGTTGGTCTTTCCTTTTGGCCAAGAACCTTTAACTGTTGAGATGAGCCAACAGCTAATCTATCCTTTAATGACTCAAGAGCAGAAAGATTTTGTTAAGGTTAACAAAGAGATCGACTATGGTTATCAATACCAAGATAAGGGTAGGTTTAGAATCAACGTCTACCACGCTCTGGGTGGACTGGCGGCAGCTTTAAGATTGATTCCTGCTCGGATTAAGAAGATTGACGAGTTAAATCTACCAGACATCTTTCACCAGTTTTCCAAGTTCAAACAAGGTTTGGTGCTTTTAACTGGTCCTACTGGCGAAGGCAAGTCCACGACCTTGGCTGCCATTATTGACGAGATCAATGAAACCAGAAGCGAGCACATTATTACCATCGAGGACCCAGTTGAGTTTCTTCATACCCCCAAAAAAAGCATTATCTCTCAGCGCGAGGTGGGCGATGATACCAACGGTTGGGATATAGCTTTAAGATCTGTTTTGCGGGAGGATCCTGATATTGTCTTGATTGGAGAGATGCGGGATTTTGAGACGATTGCGGCTGCAATTACCATTGCCGAGACCGGCCACTTGGTCTTCTCCACCCTTCATACAAACACCGCTACCGAGACACTTAATCGACTAGTTGATGTCTTTCCAGCGGTGCAACAGGAGCAGATCCGTCAGCAGCTGGCAGCAACTATCAAGGCAGTTGCCTCTCAAAGGCTTCTGCCGACTGTTGATGGTAAGCGAGTAGCGGCGGTCGAGACCCTTATTATTAACGGCGCAGTGAGAAACCTGATTCGTGAGAACAAGACTTACCAGATAGAAAGCATCATGCAGACATCGGGTGGGGAGGGTATGATCTTGTTTGAAAACTATCTAAAAGAACTACTGATGCGAAACATTATTACCAAAGAAACCGCGCTTGAGTGGGCTTTTAGGCCAAAAGAGATGTCCAGAGTGCTTGGTTTTATAGAAAATTCATAGAGCTAACAAAAAAGGTTGCTAAAGAAGTCTATGCCATTTTTTATCTATACAGCCAAAAACAAGCTTGGAGAGACGGTTAAGAACAAAGTTGAAGCGGCCGATCTGAAGCAAGCAGTGAAACTCTTACAAGAAAGAGAACTTTTGGTGATCGAAGTCAAGCCGATAACCGAAAGCTCGCTTGCATCCATAAGACATCTTTTTCAGGGGGTTAAACAAGATGATGTGGTTAACCTAACTCGCCAACTAGCAACTATGATCAGTGCGGGATTGCCGATTACGAGTGCCTTGTCTATTCTTGTGCAACAGAGCAAACCGGAAGTGTCACGCATGGTGGCAAGGATCTTGCAGATAGTTGAAGGTGGCGAACCTTTTTCCAAAGCTTTGGAAAAGTTCCCCAAGACCTTTCCTCGCATCTATGTTCAGCTGGTAAGAGCCGGTGAGGCCAGTGGTGCTTTAGATGTGGTGCTGGAAAGATTGGCGGATAATTTAGAAAAAAGCAAGGAGTTTAGGTCAAAGACCAAGGGTGCAATGATCTATCCTGCAATCATCACCATCGCTATGGTGGTGGTGGGTTTTATAATGATGATCTTTGTGGTGCCAAAGCTTACCGCTATGTATGATGACTTTGGGGCCGAGCTTCCGTTTATGACTCAAGTTTTGGTTAACTTGTCTGACTTTATGGTCAGAACATGGTGGTTGTTGCTTACTGCTATAGGAGGGGCGATCTATGGTATTAAACGATGGAAGAAAACAAAAACGGGAGATAGAAAGATTAGTCGGTTTTTACTTAAACTGCCGGTAATAGGAGTGTTGTTGCAAAAGATGATGTTAACAGAATTTGCTCGCACCCTAGCTCTTTTGTTAAGTGCGGGAGTACCACTACTTGAGTCTTTAGATATTGTAACGGAGGGTATGGATAATATTGTTTATCGGGAAGCTTTAAAGGAAGTAACCAGTAAGGTAGAAAAAGGCATGCCTCTTTCCGAGGCTCTCTCTCTTTATGAAGAGTTTCCGCCCATCTTATACCAGATGGTATCTGTGGGTGAAGAAACAGGGAAGCTGGATGAAGTTTTAGCTAAACTAGCCGACTATTTCGAGATGGAGTCTGGTCAGTCAGTTAAAAACCTAACTGCTGCAATGGAGCCATTAATCATGATCATCCTAGGTGTGGGTGTGGGCTTGATGGTAGTGGCGATCATCATGCCGATATACAACCTAACCGGTCAGTTTTAAGATGGAGGTTTATGGGGGGGATGGAGTCTTGATGTGAGTTAGAGTTAGATATTTTTTATTATAGACTGATGTAGTTGCTTGATTAATAAAAATCTAGTAGGATGAGTGAAAACGGTATTAGAAAAAAGGAGAAAGTATATATGAAAAAACGTTTGCCAAAGATAACCTCCACTTTACGCCAGGCCGGTTTTACTATGATTGAGCTTTTAATTGTGATTAGTATTTTAGGTATCTTGGCGGTGGCGGTTTTGTCTGCTATTAACCCAATCGAGCAGATTAATCGAGGTAAAGATACTGGGAGCCAGTCTGACGCAGAGCAGCTGTTAAGCGCGATCGATAGATACTATGCTTCAAACGGTACCTATCCATGGCAAGGTTCGGGCAGCGGAGCCGCTGCTTATCCAAGCGAGTATCCGTATAATGGAGGCAACCCCCCCACTACCTTGCAAGAGATTAGTAGCGCTTACGTTTATGTCGATATAAGAGGTACTTACAGCACCGATACCTTAGTACTCGATGAATTAAAGAGCGCGGATGAGATTAAGAACGCTTTTGTAGAGAGGTTGGAAAACGCTACTAATCAGCTTTACATCTACTATGATGGTACGGCTGGGGACAGTGTCTATGCTTGTTTTAAGCCTCTTTCTAAGGACTTTCGTAAAAAAGCGGCCAAGAGATGCGGAGGGAGTAATGATGCTACAACTCGGAGTATTCCTACAGATTTAACTGACGCGGTAGCAGAGGTCTGTGACACCGCGACCGTTTGGAGTTCTCCAGATAGTATTTCTGACAACATTTACTACTGTCTACCGTAACTTCTTCAAAGAAAAGACAAAGACTTTAAAAAGCCCCTTGAAGTTAAGGGGCTTTTGGTTTTTCTGCTATACTGGGTTATATGTCTATCTTTATGTGGTGGTTTTTGATCTCCGGTTTACTGTTTTTCTTTGGAGCCGCGGTGGGTAGTTTTTTAAACGTTTTAATTGAGCGTAGCATAGAAGAGAGAAACTGGATTAGAGGACGTTCTGCATGTGATTTTTGTGGTCATAAGTTGGCTTGGTATGATAACATCCCTCTACTCTCTTTTGTTTTTTTAAAGGGTCGATGTCGTTACTGTCGTAAAAAAATCCACCCGTCTCATATTCTAATGGAAGTTTTAACTGGAGTTTTGTTTGTCTGGTGGTTTTGGGGAGGGTTTATAATTTTAAATATTTTCCGCCTGGTCCATCAGCCGTTTAGGTTTGTACAACCTCTTTTTTGGCTTTTGGTGGCCGTTTTATTATTGGTGATAGTTGTTTATGACCTAAGATACTTACTTATTCCAGACTGGACTTTATGGCTGCTTTTATCTTTAACTTTGTTTTATCGAGTTATGTTAGTACTTGGTGGAGTGATGCAGGTGGAAGATCTTGTCAAGTCTCTGGTGGCTGCGGCTTTGGCTGCTGGCTTTTTAAGTTTTTTGTGGTTGATAACTTTGGGTAAAGGTATGGGTTTGGGTGATGTTAAGCTGATTATACCACTGAGTTTGTTGGTCAGTTGGCGTCTAGTACTCTTAGCTTTGGTTGGTGCTTTTATAGTTGGAGCCGTTTCTAGCTTAGCACTGCTGTTTTTTGGTAGGCTTAAGTGGCAGAAACCTGTTCCTTTTGGACCTTACTTGGTGGTAGGCTTTTTAACAGTTTTATTCTTTGGTGATCAGATCTTAAACTGGTACCTGTCTTGGTTTATGTTATGATAAATTTATGGAGTTAATTAAGCTTGCCGTTAAGTTGGTTTTTACTTTGATTTTTATTTTTTTTACTTTGATTTTTGGCATTCGTGAGTATCTTATAGCTAAAACGTCCAACATCGTCGGCAACGACTATCGGCGAGTTTTTAAGAGTTACAGTTTAGATAATCAAGGAAGAAAATGTAAGCAGAAGTTTGGTGATGCCGGGGTTAAGACCGGGCGTCATATCTATCAACTAAGATTTATCGATAAAAAAAGATACGTGACAGAAGTGATTTGTAACGCGTTAAGCAATCAAACAATTGTTATAAAGGAGGTTCAGTTACCTTTGTTTGTGACTCACTCACCTATCGGTAGTGGATTTGTGGCCAACCTGGAAGAGAAATCCGAGCTGGTGGGTTTTCGAGTTTTTGATGGGGGGGGGAGCGAGTGGCAAAGATTTATTTTGAGTCAACTATCTTTCTTTAGAAAAGATTTCTATTTGGTTAAAAGCAAGCACAAGCTAGAGAAAAAGACTGCTTATGAACCAAGCGTCGATGCAGGAGTCCAAGGTCCAAAGACCACTTGCGCTGGTTATGGTTTTAGCTGTTGTGATCCTGTAACTTCTGTTGGACAAGGTTTGTCTCGTTCTGATGCAACCGACTGTAAAAACAGCTGTTTTATCTCTTGTAAACCAAGACCAATTATCTTGGGGTTTAATGCTAGTTTAAACTTTAACCATTCCTTGCGAGAGGTGTCTTTAAATAGTGATGAGGAGGTAGCGTTTGCAGTTGTAGTTTATGATAACGGTCTTGAAGTGGCTGGGGTCGAGCTTGATTTTGGTGATGGTCAAAGTGCGAAGCTTACCGGTCTAGGTCCATTTGAAGTGACTCACAGCTACTTTTGTAATCAAGCTATCTGTAGTTACACTGCCAGAGTTAGAGCTTTTACGGTTGACGGTGTAAGTTCTTATAACTCCCCTGTTTCTAGGATAACAGTCAAGGTAAGGCGGTAATGACTTGAATTTATAAGCTAACCTTGTCATACTAAAAAGAAAGAAAGATTATGAAATTTTGGTCTAATAAAGGTTTCACCTTACTTGAACTTCTGGTTGTGATCTCAATTATCGGTATTTTATTAGCAGTTGGGTCGGTAGCTTTTTCCAATGCTCAAAAAAAAAGTCGGGACAGTCGTAGGAAGTCGGACGTTAAGGCTTTGCAGAATGCTTTTGAGCAGTACTACGCCGCTAACGAGACCTACAGCACCTGCGAAGAGATGGCAGCCACGACTATTAGCGGGGGGTTTGGTGCGGTTTCTGACCCTCAACCAAGTAAATCTTATGCTTGCTCAGTTGATAGCACAAACACAGCTTATTGTGTTTGTGCTGAGCTTGAAACAGGAGGGGGTAACGCGCAAGGTTTACCCGCAAATGGAGTTTGTGACTGGAACGATCCAAACGATACCAATCTTAATGATGGTAGTTATTTTTGCGCTAGGAACCTACAGTAACAGTCAGGTAGTAATGATAAAAATATGAAAAAAAACGCTTTTACCATGATCGAGCTTTTGGTGGTAGTAACTATAATCGCGGTCTTGTCTGCAGTTGGTATGGTTGTTTTTACTAATGCTGGCAAAAGTTCACGCGACGCCAAGCGCAAGGCAGATCTTGAGGCCATTAGGCAGGCTTTAGTACTTTATCGAGATGACAATGGTTGTTATCCGGCCAGCTTGGATATGACTACAGGCTCACCTTTAACTGATGGTGGTTATATAGGACAACCTTTTCCCAAAGATCCTCAATCACCTGACAAAAACTATGTCTATAGTACAACAAGTTACTCTTCGATTAACTGCAAAGATGGTAGCGAAGGTTCAAGTGGATTTAGTTTAAGTGCTACTATGGAGAAAGAGCAGGAAGGTGGAGGGTTTACTTATGAGATCAGTAGTCCCTAGTTTTAATCAGGCTTTCACTTTGATCGAGCTTTTGGTGGTGATCACGATCATGATGTTGATTACTGGAGTTGGCCTGGTAAATTTCACTCGGTACAAGGAAAAAAAGTCGGTTCAGCTAGCTGCGGAAGAGATCTATCAACTGGCAGTGACTGCTAAAACTAAAGCCAGAACGCGCCAAGCACCGATCGGTGCTTGTGACAAGTCTAACCCGATTGTCGGTTATCGTTTGGTTGGCAGTGCCGCAAGCGGTTTGGTTGAGGTTCATCCCCTTTGTGGAGTTGATGAGCTCTCCCCTACCAGTCAAAGTGACAGCTATCAGCTTCCTACTAATATGAGCTTAAATACAGATATATCAGTATATTTTTATTCTTTAAACAAAGGAGTTGATGGCGATCTACCTCTTTTAATTCAGGTTAGTAGCCAGAGTTATACCTTTGGGTTTGAGATCGATACTTTTGGCAACATTGGGGAGGTCAAGGAGATTAAATCGTGATAAATGTCACTTTTGTAAAACTACATAAGCTTAAAGCCAGTAGTTTACTTGAGGTATTGGTGGCTGCAACTATAACCTCGGTAACCTTAGTGTCGATTATTGGAGTGATGATGTACTCGATTAATCGGACAGCCCAGGCACGGTACCAAGATCAGGCTTTGGCTTTATCTCAAGACATGATGGAGCTCTTTTTAAAAGAGAGAGTGGTTTCTGGTTGGAGATCATTTTTTGATCTTATGAGTCATACTGGTAAGAGATTTTGTACCCAAAACCTAGGAGATGGTGATCCGCTAAATGATCAGTTAATTGAGTGTGGTCAAGATAGCTTTGATGAGATTACTCTAGATGATACCACTTTTAAGCGTTACGCCAAGGTAAAAGACTACAACACTGTTGATAGCTATGTGACGGTAGAGGTAGTAACCATATGGGATGGGGGTAAGATTGGGTTAAGGCAAGCAAGCTTGAAGCGACAGTTTCGTAGGACTGATTAGCTAGTAGTTTCTTAGCAACACAAAACTTGAGAAATGTTGATTGGCTACTTGACCTAGGCGGAGATCAAACTGATAGTGGACGTATGACTCTCCACCTTGGTTGCGAATGCAGTCAAACTGAAGATTTTCGGCAGTGATATTTTTGGGATTAAGTAAGGTTGAGTTTGAGGCAATAAAACTGTTGTCAGCACTAGTTACCAGTTTTAAGGTAGTGATGCCTCCGTCAAGGTTTTTGAGTTTAAGAGAATCAGATGGAGTTTGAGAACATGTCTGCCCTGTATCGTTAGGCATGAGCCTGAGAGAGTTTTTAATCAGGAAATCCAAAGTGTTTTTAACCTCGTTGCCAGTATTTTTTATCTTTCTCTTAGCCTCGATCTTGGTTGAGTTAATAGTAGTAACAAAAAACATGGTTGAGACCACAATAACGAACAAGATGCTCAAAGAGGAGGCTACCAGCAACTCAATTAGGGTAAAACCAAGACTTTTTACTTTTAGCTGATTAAGGTGGTGGTTGAAGGTGGTTTTCATCTCTTACATCATAGCAGACTTGAAAGATAAAGAGAATAATATGGATGTCCCTTGAATTTATGATCAGAGATGGTTTATGATGAAGGTAGTATTTAGTTATAGAGATATGAGTATGCGTCTTATAAAGCTTTCAAAGAAAAAAGAAAGAGGCCAAGTGGCCATATCGGTAATTTTACTTAGTGCGGTTTTAGTCTTAATAGGAGTGGCTCTGGCTTCTAGAACTACTCGGGATATCTCATTAAGTACTCAAACTAAAGAGTCAAGTGTGGTGTTGAGTGCGGTAGAAAGTGGTGCAGAACAGGCTTTATCTCAAGTTATTAGTGCCGTTGAGAGCGGTGGTACTACGCCAGAAGCGGTAGTCACAGGTACTCAGTCGATAACAACCGAAGATGGAGTACAAGTGGATGTTGATTATGAAATCAAACCTCAAAACTATCTTGAGCTTAGGGTTCCTGTTGGCGAGGATGTAATGATCGACCTTAGAGATTCAACCGGCAAACCTAACTACCAAGGTAGTTTAGATGTTTATTGGGGAAAAGCGGACAGCTGTTCAGATCGAGCTTCTTTGGTTATTACTACTTACTACCGAGAATCTGGGACGCTTAAATCTCGCTACTTAATGTTGGGCCCAAGTTGTGTTAATCGGGGTGATCGCTTTATTCAAGTTCCAGAAACAGACAACCCTTTAGGTTATCGTCATCATTTTGTCCTTTCTGATCTAAACTTTAGCACTGATGGGAGTGGAAACGGAGACTTGTATGTTGTTTTTAAACCACTTTATGCCGATGCCGACCTAAAGGTTGTGGGTGGAGCTAATCTTCCCACTCAGCAGTACGTCATTCTTTCTAGGGGTGAAAGTCAAGGAGATACTACCGAGGTAAGGTCGGTTAGGATAGACTACACTTTACCTGTACCTCCAGGAGTGATTGATTATGCGGTTTATAGTGGAGATACTTTGGTAAAGTAGTTCGAAGTAGTTTTTTAAGTTTAACCATGAATATTACTGCCCTAGATATCGGCACCTACTCAATAAAGGTTATTGTTGGTTCTCCTGGAACCAGGCCTAAGTTAAATGAGGTAATCGAGGTGTTAAACCCTTCTGGACTGGTGGTGCCAAATGATGAAAAATCTCAGCTAGAGTTATTAAAAACTCTTGAGGCTGTCTTTAATGATTATAAACTTCCGGTAAACGATGTTCGTTTTGCGCTTCCTGAGTCAGTAGTTTCTACTAAAGTAATTGAGATTCCTCCTTTGTCTGATGCAGAGCTTGCTTCAGCTATTGACTGGCAAGCCGAGCAGAACTTGCCAATCCCCTTGGATGACTTGAGTTTAGAGTATGAGGTTTTGTTCAGACCAAAAAAGGGTTCAAACAAGTCCATGAGAGTACTTTTGGTCGGGGTAAGAAAGAGCTTGCTGGAAAAGTATGTGGTTTTGTTCGAAAATTTGGGGGTGGAGCCTACTCTTATGGAGCCACAGATGTTGGCGCTAATTCGCTCACTTCAGTTTCAGCCGGAAGATGAAGAAACAGTGGTGGTTGATTGGGGAGCAGCCGGGGTTAGTATCGCAGCTATGAGTGGAGTAGAGCTAGCTTTTGTTACTTACAAGCTTGGAGGTGGGATTCTTTTAACAAAGGCAATCGAAAAATCTCTAGGTCTTGATTCAAAACAAGCTGAGGATTACAAACGCAGTTTCGGTCTGGACGAGGCTCAGTTTGAAGGGAGGTTAAAGCAGGCATTATTACCGGTAGTGATGGAGGTTGTGTCTCAGCTTAAGCGCTCACTTCAGTTTTATAACACCTCTCATCCTCAAAAAACAATCAAGCGTTTGGTTTTGGCAGGAGGCACGGCAAACTTGGTTGGCTTGATTCCTCTACTAACTTCGGAACTAGGCATCGAAGTTTTACTAATATCTCCCTGGAATGTGGTTAAAGCTAAAGATGTTGATCTTACTCAAGTCAACCCCGTGGTAATGGGTGTAGTTACTGGCTTAATGATGAAGAGGTTATAAGGCGCATGTTTAGTGGAATAAACTTTATTAAAGACCGGCAGAAGTTTTTGGTTAAGGAAAGGGAGAAAGATAAAAAAGCTCTCTTGTTCAGTTCTATCTTGTTCGGAGTGATAATCTGTCTTTTTTTTATAACGATAGGATTAAATTTTTGGGTTGTACGTCAGGTGAAGCAGCTTAAAACAACTCAAGCTCAACTTGATCGCTTGATAGCTGAAAACCAAGCTGTTGAGCTTGAATATGCAGTCCTGGTCGATAAGTTAAAGATCATATCTTTACTTTTTGGTTCTAGGAAACAAAAACAGGAGGCTCTAAACTACTTTAGTAACTTGTTTGACAAAGAGGTGGTGGTTTCTGGCATCAAGTATGCAGAGTCAGAAGGTCAGGAGTCTCTCTCTTTTTCTCTCAAGGTTCCTTCGGTTTTTCACCTTGAAAAGGTACTTGACCATCTAGACTCGGATGAGGTCAATAGGCGTTTTAATCAAGTGAAAAAACATGGTCTTTCGCGCAATAGTGAAGGTAACTACACGGTTAAGGTGGCTGTAGTTTTGGGGTCAAAAAATCAGGCAAACTGATGCTTATGAACAGAAAAAAGCGATTTAACTTCAAGCTTTATCTTAACACCAGGCGTGAACTAGTCTATGCCGTCTCTTTGGTAGTATTGAGTGTCTTTTTTGGAGTGGGGGTTTTTTTGCCTCAGCTTTCAAAGCTTGTAAAGTTAAGGAGTGACTTTTTAAAAGAGAGACAAAAGACCGAGTTGCTAAGAGAAAAGGCAGAAAACCTGGATAGCCTAAGGATTGGAGTTGACATTAAACGCCTTAAGATTCTTGATCAACTTTTGCCAAACGAAAAACCTTTTCTGGAAGTTATGAATCAGCTAACCAACATCAGTCGTTTAAGTAGGGTTCAGATCGATGATCTAAAAGTTTCTCCTGGAATCATTAGTCAAGAAGATAATGTTTCCTTAAAATCAAACAAGTTAAGGTCTAGAGGTTATGAGTCACTGAGGCTGGAGTTGGTCGTTTCCGGACCCTTTCGTTCGGTTAAAAGGTTTATGAATTTACTGGAGAAAATGGCTCCATTTACCACTATTAACTCTTTTACTTTAAGTCAGAGTAATCAAAGCAGTGATGAGGATCTGGTTTCAGCTAGGTTGGAGATAGACTCCTACTTTTATACTAGGGCTAGCCTTAAACCGCAGCAGTTAGTTTTAACAAAACTTTCTCAAGCAGATCTGGATCTTATTAAAGAGTTATCCGAGTTTAAGCAGCTAAATGTAACTTTTGGGGAGGTGATCAAGGATGGCTTCAATCAAGACTTGTTTGGAGTTGAAGGATGGAGAAATAACTAAAGGTTAAAGGTTGGTTAGTTTTTAGCTTCAACAACCTCGTTAGGTTTTGCTTCTTCTGTCTCTATATTTATCTGAATGCGAACACCTTCCCTAACAGCTCTTACCTTGGCAATGTTTCTGATTGCGTTTATGGTACTCCCCCTTTTACCAATAACTCGACCAGTATCATCTGGATGTACGTGAATAGTGTAGTAGAAGACTCCGTCTTGTTCTGTCTCCTCTACTTTAACTTCTTCTGGGTTTTCTACTAGGTGGATTAAGATGTATTCTAGAAGATTTTTCATGACTCCTTTGTTGTTTGGGTTTCTGTTTCGGTTTTTTGAGCTTTTGTTTGGGTGATTTCTTTTGTTGCTTCTTGTTTAGCTTTGGCTTTTTTTGAAGGTTTTTGTTTTTTAAGAGGGAAAGGGTTGCCCTTTTGATAACGCTCAAACAAGGCTGCTACCGTTTCTGTTGGAATAGCCCCTTGTCCAACCCAATACTTGTATCTTTCGATGTTAATCTCAAGAATCTTTGGTTGTTGGGTGGGGGCGTAATGACCTACTTTCTCGACGTATTTACCGTCTCTCTTGCTTCTAGCTTCAGCCACTACCAAACGATAGTGTGGTTGATGTCTTTTACCGAAACGAGCGAGTTTAATCTTCAACATGTTTATTTTGCTCTAATCTAATTAGTATTTTACTATAATAAAGTTTAAGCGAGGTTGAATTATAACTTGCTTAGTTGTATTTCTCAATAGCGGTTTTGGCCGCCTCTCGCTGAGCCTGTTGCTTGCTTTTGCCTTGACCCGTGCCAGCAACTTTATTCTCTATCATGACCTGAATGGTAAAAGTTTTGTTATGGTCAGGTCCGGCCTCTTTCACCAACCGATAGCTTGGGGTAGGTAAACCTTTGGCTTGCACCAGTTCTTGCAGATAACTTTTGGGATCAAGATAGGTTTGCTGTTTAATGATAGCATCAACTTTGGGAAAGAGATGTTTATGAAGAAACTTTCTAACCGACTCCAGACCCTGATCTAGATAAAGAGCGCCAACGATAGCCTCAAACGTATTAGCTAAAAGAGATTGGTTGTGCCTACCTCCGCTCTTTTCTTCTCCTTTACTGAGCTTAAGTTTTTCACCTAGATTGAGTTGTTTTGCCACCTGAGCCAGGGTTTCTGTTTTAACCAAAGCGCTACGGTAGGCAGTTAGTTTTCCTTCTGGTTCTTTGGGAAAACGTTTGAATAAGTACTCTGAGGTAACTAGCTCTAAGACAGCGTCGCCAAGATACTCGAGGCGTTCGTTTGACTCTCTTGGCTTGTCAGGATTTCTTTCATTTAAAGCACTTCTGTGCGTTAAAGCGGTTTCAAGTAGTGACTGGTCCTTAAAGCGCGGGATTAACATAAAGGAGTTAGCCAAGCTCAATCTCCTCATCGATAATGGCAGCCAGATCGCCTACTGTGGCTACCACTTCGCTAATTTCGTCTGGTTCGAGCTCGATATTAAAAGTTTGGTTGATGGTTTTTATAAGACGTTCGAAGTCTTCATCCAAAACAATACCCAGATCCTCCTCCAGGTCTGCATCCGGCTCAATAGATTCTGGACTGTTGCCAGTAACCTCTACGATGATCTCAGCTAGTTGGTTATAGGTGTCGGTTAGCATTCTTGATTGATAAGTATTTTACCTAAGACCCCGTTTACAAACTTGGGCGAGCTTTCTGAACCAAACTCCTTGGCAAGTTCAACCGCCTCGTCAATCAAGACTTTAGGTGGTGTTTCTTCTACCATCGCTTCAAACACAATTGATCTTAGGATGGCAAGGTCGAGCTTGTTTGTTTCCGATAAAGGTCTTTCCGTAGCTACTTGAGCTATCTTAGCGTCGATTTCTGTCAGTTTGTCCAGCAAACTCTGAAGATATTGTTGTTCTTTTCTGTTTTTTAGTTGATTAAGGTAGTCTGTTTGGTTAGTGACGTCGAAAGTTAGCGCAAACACATGCTGCATACGCCTAACTCGTCTTTGATGACGTGGGTCCTGATTCATCTGCAACTTTAGTTTAGTCCGATCTTTTTCATTAAGCTAGCCACAAAACCTTGTTTGTTTAGTGGTACTTTGGTTACGTTTACATCTTTTTTAAGTCGAGGTGTGTTGCCCCTTCGCCTAGCACCCCTCTCGGCACGAGTAATCTTATTCTTCGGTAAAGCTCCCATGTTAACGCCTCCTTTTTTAACTGTTTTTATTTTAACCTGATGAATTTTATAACAATACTTGATTATAGCAAGAGTGGTTTAAGATGCTAGCTTCTAAATTTTAGATTTTAGATTAAAACCCTCAGGTTGGTCTTAATTTAAAATTTACAATCTAAAATCTAAAATTAATTCAGGTGTTCTACTCCCACCTTTACTTTTGGGGTTAGAAACGAACTCCAAGCTTTTGGTAGGGTTTGGTAGATCTCTTTGGCTTTTTTTACTAATCTAGGGTTAAGCCAGTTAGCAAATTTTAGGTTAGCTAGGCCGTGTTGGTTGGTACCGAAGATGTCGCCACTTCCCCGATACTTCAAGTCTAGCTCTGCTATCTTTTCCCCTTCTTGGAGCTGGCTAAATAATCTCAGTCTCTCTAGAGCTTCTTTTTGGTCTGTTTGGGTAAATAGTAGACAGAAGGCTTCCTGACCTCGACGGCCGACTCTCCCCCTTAGCTGGTGGAGGCTGGCAAGGCCAAATCTTTCCGCTGACTCGACAATCATTAGGTTAGCTGTAGGTAGATCTATGCCTACCTCTATCATAGGAGTGGCGATTAGGAGTTGGGTTCTGCCTTGGGTTAGATTTTGAACCGCTTTAACTTGTTGAGCCTTACTAAGTCTACTATGTAGAATGTCAATTGTAACTTCTGGTAGGTTTTGTCTATACTCTTCAAACAGCTCGGTGACAGCCTTGATGTTTTCTAAAGCTTTATGATAGGAGGGGTCGATAAAAGGTGCGACCACCAAAACAACCGTCTGCGGATTTTTTTTTAGCTGTTTTTTGATCCAACCAAAAGCGTCTTTTCGCCTATCCTTTTT
>WFTH01000043.1 GCA_015485595.1 Candidatus Microgenomates bacterium | reverse complement strand
TACAGGTGATAAAGGTGGAGGAGGTTGATTAATTTAAAATTAATGATTAAAAATTAAAAATGAGTTTACTCCGACGTTAGGAGGAGTCATTCTGAAAATTCAAGTGAGCGTAGCAAACATGAAGTGTTCAGAATCCCGTTGAGTTAAGTAAGAAGTGGGATGTAGGAAGTAGGAAGAAAAATCTTCATACTTCAAACTCCTTACTTCAAACTTAAAAAATGAGATCCTGAAACAAGTTCAGGATGACAAGGAGTGGTATAAATTATTGCTCAAAAACCAGAACTGGCATAAATTACCCCGGCAGGTTGTTGGATGACCATGTTTTGCTCTTGGTGAGGTGTGAAATCAGATTCACCAGCACTAGGCTCTAAATTTAAAATTACTTCTAGTTCCTTTAGCCATTTTCTAAGTTTAGCATCATTTAGTATCTTGTTTGCCAGTTCTTTGCTTAAAAGCTGATTAGGTCCGACTTCACCAAGCATGGTTCGCAGCCTTTCATAAACCGCGCGCGCTTTGGGATGGTTTTTGATTGTGTCGTTAACAATTGCTTGGCTAGGCCCTATACTCTTTTCAAAGACTGCCTTTGCGATGCGCCGAAACAGTTTAAGCAGCTTTTCTCTGTCGCTCTCACCTGCAGAGGCCACCACCAGTTGGGTTTTTTCTTTAAACCAAGAGTAAGCGTTACTACTTTCTACGGTTTTTATAAGCACCGCCAGTTTTTCTCTGGGGTCATCCAGAGGAATATCACAAGGTCCAAGCACTTTGCCAGCTACAAACCTGACTCCTTTGCCTTTTAGATACTCGGCTGGCACCATAAAGATTTGGGTGGCGCCTTGGTCGGTAAAATCGACCAAGACATAACCTTTTTGGGTTAGTTCTTGAACTAAGTTAATTTCTTTAGCACTAAGGTTGAGCTTATGTCCGATATCTAAAGTAGAGAGAATGTTTAGCTGGGAGGCGCTTAAGTTAGACACCATGTCTAGTTGACGTGTGACCGAGGCAGGGGAGAGGACTACACACTGAGTAACCGAACTGAATCTACCGACCATACTGGTTAGTTCAGGAACAAATGTTTTTATTGCTTGTTTTTCTTCTGGGGAGGTTTGAACTCCGGCTAAAGTTTTAATACGACTTAAAAACACCTGGCGCACTAGGTCTGGGTTAATAAGTTGAGTCTCGATCTGCCCTGAACGGAGTTTTTCTGTCCAAACTCCCAAGTATTCATAACCAAGGCTAATGAGTTTTAACAAGGCTACTTCTGGGTCTATGTCTTTGCCGATAACTTGATTAATACCTTGATCTAAGATCAACTCTTGGTAAAGCTGGCTGATAATTTCTACCACATGACGGGTTTGATTTAAAACTAGATCGTAGTGCTTTTGCACCAGGTCATTATCTTTGGCAAACAGCTTTCTTACCTCTGTAAGGAGGTTAGAGTGAGAGCGATCAATTTTTAAAAGCGGTGCCAGTTTTTCCATGTACTGCATCTTACCGCTTAACATGTTTGGTTCTAGTTCTAGAGTCAGTTGTTGGTCGGCTAGACTCTTGAGCGCTAGTACCGACTGCTCTAACTTTTTGTCTGGCAGTTTACTGGCAACTTGCCAGTACTGAGTTTGACCGTCAGCTTTAATTTGAAAAACATAGGTAAGATGAAATACTTCTGGTTTTTCCGTGTCCCTGCCAAAGTAACCTTGTTCTTTATAACCAGCAGGGGAGACATAAACCAGATAGTCTCCGGGTCCAAAGCCATGGGCTTGAGGATCTTGGATAACTGCTTGGATTTTTTCTACTACTTGCCACTCATAGTAAGCACGTCTGGCATCAATTGGTTTACCGTCTATGGTCTGACCAGCTTGAGCGGCCGTCTCCATCATCTGCCAGAAGTTTTGGGCATTTTGGGCCATGCCTTCTGTGTAGCCGCCGATGCCGTTTTCTGTGTAAAGCTCCCAAGAGATCTCACGAGCGCGGACGGCAGATTCTAGGTAAAAAGTTAAAAGATCTGCCTCTAACCTTTTTGGGTCATGGAGTAAGCTGGCGACATCTACAGAAGCGCGAATAATCTTTTCTACTTTAGCTTGAGCTTTCTCTGGTGTGCAGTGTTTACAACCAGATCGTTCTTGTTGTTTGTCCTCAGAGTGAGACAACCCAAGAAGGGCGTTACCTAGGCTTTTAGTCCATCTAGTAAGGTAAGTGAGTGGTTCTTGGGTGGCTGACAGTTGAGTCTCGGCAAAAAGAGTGGTCATGGTCCTGATGCTCGTCAGATTTGTCTTACTTAAGCCTTGCCTGAAGCTTAAGTACTACCCTTGTTTGAAAGATCGGACTTTCACCGTTGCGGCACAGTGGGGGAGTTTCACCCCGCTTCCATCAAACAAGTAAGGGTAATATAGAGAGGTTTTCTAAAAAATGCAAGTAGTCTTTTTAGGATTTTAGATTCTTCCATCTGCTATCTTCTATCTTCTATCCCTGATAAAATAGCCTTATGAAGTTTGATGGCGAAAAATTTGCTGACCAGATAAAAAAACAGGTTAAAGCTCAAATAAAGGAGTTAGTGCGTCAGCGGGGTATCAGACCTAAGATTGTCAGCTTTGTTTTTTTAGAAGATAAGACCGGCCAACTTTATACTAGACTAAAAAAAGCAGTTGCGCAGGATGTGGGCATAGACTACCGACCGCACTTGGTTAGGTTTAGTGATTATGACCTGATTGTTGATGAGATTAAAAAGCTCAATCAAGATCAGAGCGTAACCGGCATTATGATTCAGAAGCCGACCAGAAAAGTGTGGGAGTTAGGAGTTTATAGTTCGGAGTTGGAAGTGAGTGAGTCTGACACTCAGATGCGAAGCACTAACGAGAGTGTCAGGTTACAATCATTAAAACCTGACCGAGAGTTTGCGCAGCAGATGAGCGTCAGGCGAACGGCAAGGCAGAACTCATTTGTTCGGTGGTGGCAGGGGTTGGTGAGTTGTATTGAGCCAAAAAAAGACGTGGATGGTCTTAACCCAGTTACACTTGAGGCTATTAAAGATGACACCTGGCAAGAGAAAGGTCTAGTGCCACCAGCCACAGCCAAAGCGGTCCTTAACATCATCACTCACTTTATCCCAGACTGGTCAGAAAAAAAGATCGCTATTATTGGTCCGTCATACCTAGTTGGTCGACCGCTTTACTTTATGCTTAAACACGCGCTTTTAGAAGAAACTTGGGTGACCTCGATTAGTTGTCGCTTGGATGAGGAGGATAAGCAGGTTGTGTTAATGGGCAGAAAAGAGTTTCAAGCTTTGGTTGACTCTGGTAAAGGGCTAAAAGAGTTTGACATCATCGTTAGCGCCACCGGTCGGCCAGATCTCATTAATGCCTCGATGGTCAAAGAAGGCGTGGCCTTAATCGATGTGGGCGAGCCAAAAGGAGATATTAACCCGAATGCTTACAAGAAAGCCAGCTTTTATACGCCAGTTCCTGGTGGTGTGGGGCCCGTTACGGTGGTGAGTTTAATGGAGAACGGGGTTCAGTTAATAGTTAAAAGTTAAAAGTGAAGAACGGAACTAGGTTCTAGGAGCTAGGAACTAGGGGAATTAGTTGGGGGTTGATAATAAAAACGTCCGTTGTCATTCTGAATTTGTTTTAGGATCTAATATCTAGTCAGTAGTCTGGAGTTGGGAGAGTATTATCACTCTATGTCGATGGGCTCTGAATTAAATTCCATTTTTAACTGTTCTAATCTGGAAGTATCGACACCAACAGTATCAGTATCTTTTGGTGGTTGCCGCTTGTTTAAAACGGCAATTGCTTTTTTAAGGTCTCTCACACCATTAGTAAATCTAGTAGAATCTGAATTCTCTGTCTGCAACCTCCACCGTAGCCTGTTTAAAAGCATGACATAGAGTGCTAAGAGTTCCCAAGCTGCTTCCGGGTCTTCTAAAAAAACATTCAGTACAGATGTTAGCACAATACTCTCAAATCCCCAGAAGGTATCTTCTAACTGGTCACGCATTTCTGGTGGTAGTAGTTTTAAAGTTTTCTCTTTTTTTGTTTGTCTATAAATGCGGCTTACTTCTTGTGGATTGTTTTTCAATGTTTGTAATACGTCCTCAGGCAGTTGTCCAGGATAGCCATGTTCTTTGATCCTCAGCCTGGCTGCAACTTGATAAAGCGCATTTAAAAATGCATCTTTATTTTCTGGGGGGATGTCTTCTAGTCTAGCAACTTCGCTACCAGTGAATGCTTTTTTAATTTGAGCAAGTAGTTCAGGTGAAATATTGTCTGGAATATCTTCGGGTGTTATGGGTTGTGGTGTTGTTTCAGTCATGTTGTCAATTAATTTTTACTATAAGTCGTATTTAACCAGAGAGAGAGAGAGAGTTGTCAAGGGAAGAAACAAAATTTGATATAGTTCATGGATTGGGTTAATGAAGTATTACCATGAAAACTTAGTCCATGTTAAAATAACTCGCATTACTTCTAAGCATTGGAGGTGTCGCATAGTGGTCAATTGCACACGCCTGGAAAGCGTGATCCCTCTGGGATGCGTGGGTTCGAATCCCACCACCTCCGCTAGTGAATTATGTTTTGCTAAAGACTGACAAAAATAGAGAAGGTGTGTTATAATCACCCTCGCTTAAAAAAAGTAAAAAGTATCGGTGTAAAAGAGTTAAAGTGTCCTGACCTTGCCTCTTTTGCTCCTTCGCTAGCGCCTTTAGTTAGTGTAAAACAAGGACAAACTATGTTAGATCTAGATAGTCTTCCAAACAAAGCCCCTGAGTACGACTTGCGTACTCTGTTTGAAGCTAATCTTCACTTTGGTCATAAGGTGGCCGACTGGAATCCGAAGATGCAACGATTTATCTACACTCATAAAAACGGGGTTCACATCTTTGATCTGGAAAAGACTGCTGCCCAACTTCAGCAAGCTTATAACGTGATCTATCAAGCAGCCAGTCAAGGCAAAGAGATTGTAGTTGTGGGCACCAAGCCTGCTGCGAAGGAAGTGATCGAGTCTAAGTCAAAAGAAGTGGGACTTCACTACGTAACCAGTCGTTGGCTGGGAGGACTTTTAACCAACTGGAGTCAAGTAAGCAAGTCTTTAAAACGTATGCTGGAGATGGAAAAGAAGCTTGAGACGGGAGGTTATAAAGGATACACCAAGTACGAAGTAGGTAAGATTGAAAAGGAAGTATCCAGACTTAAGCGATTTTTTGATGGTTTAAGAGGTTTAAAGCACAAGCCTGATATGTTAGTGGTGGTCGATCCAGTTAGAGAGTTGGTGGCTGTAAAAGAAGCACGCATCTCCCAAGTTCCGGTAGTAGCCTTGATCGATTCTAATGGTAATCCTGATCTGGTTGATGTGCCGGTTCCTGGAAACGATGATGCAGTTAAATCTGTTGAGTTGTTTATGACCGAGATTGCCAAGGCCTACAGTGAAGGTAAGACAGGAAAGAAGCCAGTTGAAGAAAAGAAAGCAGAGACCAAGAAACAATCTTAGATTTTAAATTATAGATTTTAGATTAAAGGAGAAAGACCATGTCAATCAAAGCCAGTGATATTAAAAAACTGAGAGAAGAGACCGGTGCTGGGGTAATGGACTGTAAAAAGGCCTTAACTGAAGCCGGTGGTGACTATAAAAAAGCTTTGGAGCTGGTTAAAAAGCGCGGTCTAGCTAAGGCAGAAAAAAAAGCCGATCGGGAGACGAAAGAAGGTTATATAGCTAGTTATGTTCATGCCACTGGCAAGATCGGTGCCTTGGTGGAGATCTTGTGCGAGACCGATTTTGTAGCCAGAAATGAAGAGCTGCGTCAACTGGGTAAAGACATTGCCATGCAGGTGGTGGCCATGAATCCAGCAGACCTTAAAGAACTGTTAAAACAGGAGTTTATCAAAGATCCTAGCGTGACTATCGAGACTTTAGTTAAAGAGAGGTCTGGTAAGTTGGGAGAGAAACTCGTTTTGAGTCGTTTTCAACGTCTTGAGGTAGGAGAGTAAGGTAAGTTACTCAATCAGCATTGCATCACCAAAGCTATAGAAACGATACTTTTTCTTAATCGCCTCGATGTAGGCTTGGCCGATCAGGCTAGATTTAAAGTCTATAAACTTTTCCTTTGTGTTTGGCCAACTTACAAGTGCACTGACTAGCATGAGTAAGGTGGAGTGGGGGAGGTGAAAGTTGGTGATCATAGCATCTGTGAACCTGAACTTATAAGGTGGGTAGACGAAGATGTCGGTTTCACCGCGTTGAGCATTAAGTAGTTCTATCGATCTGACTCCACATTCTCGGTTGTGATCAGTAATTTTATCACGACCTTTCACAAGTTTCGTCATCTCGATAAAACTACTTTGACTTGTTTGTTTTTTTGGTAACTCCATGCACGACTCTAAAACCCTCACCGTTGTTGTGCCTACAGCAATAATCCGTCGTCCCTCTTTTTTCGCTTGATTTAACCTTTTTGCCACAGCCGAAGAAAGCTCGAAAAACTCACTGTGTATCTTATGTTTAGTCACGTCTTTTTCCTTTACAGGTGCAAACGTTCCCATACCGACATGAAGGGTAATTTCTTCTATCTGAATACCTTTTTTATGCAAGCGTTGGTCTAGTTCGTTGGTGAAATGCAGACCGGCAGTTGGGGCTGCGACCGAGCCGGTTTTTTTGGCGAACTGGGTTTGGTAAAGTTTTTTTAACTCATCTTTTCGCTTAGTTGGGTGAATGTAGGGCGGTAGGGGCACATCACCTAACTTATCTATCAGCTCAAAAAAATCACCTTGATAATCAAACTTAATAATCCGAGTAAAACTGTCATCACCTAGGTCAATACAACGGGCGGACATCATCACTCTGTCATTCTGAACCCATCTGGCTCCGTCCAGATGAGTTTCAGAATCTCTTGAGTTTAAGGTATGAGATCCTGAAACAAGTTCAGGATGACGAGGAAGAATTTTAAATTTTAAATTCTTTCTAATCCCTGGTTTGGTCAAGCACTCCCAAGTATCCCATTGGCCAGGATTAACAGGCTTGTTAAGCAAGATCTCGATCTTGCCTCCAGTTTCTTTTTGACCATAAAGCCTAGCCATAATAACCCGAGTGTTGTTTCTAACCAAAACATCACCAGGTTTTAGAATCTGGTCAAGCTCATAGAAGCGATGGTGATTAATGTTGCCTGTTTCTCGATTAACCACCATCAGTCGGCTGTGGTCACGAGGTTGAGTCGGCTCATTAGCAATTAGCTCTTTTGGTAAGTGGTAGGAGAACCGGTCGAGAGTAAGCATGGGTCATATTATAAGATGGATAGAAGATGGAAGATAGAAGTATCTAGTATCAATTCAGTCATATTCGAGCTAAAATTACTACATGACTAAATTTAGGTTTCAGCTTGAGGCTGTTAAAGGTCGTATGCGAGCAGGGCGGTTAGTTACGCCGCATGGGGAGGTAAAAACGCCGATTTTTATGCCGGTAGGCACCTTAGGTACGGTAAAATCTTTGGATAATCAGGATCTTGAGAGTCTTGAAGCCCAGATTATCTTGGGTAACGCCTATCACCTTTATCTACGGCCTGGCCTTGATGTTTTAAAACAAACGGGCGGGTTGCATAACTTTATGGGTTGGCAGAAGCCAATCTTAACCGATTCTGGCGGGTTTCAAGTTTTTTCCTTGGCTCAAGCCTCGACTTCGGGTAGTTCCTTGGTAAAGGTGACCGATGAAGGGGTAGAGTTTCGCTCTCATCTGGATGGCTCAAAGCACTTTTTTACTCCAGAAAAAGCGCTAGAAAACCAATTCATTATTGGGGCAGATATTGCCATGATCTTTGATCAGTGTGCTAGCGATCAAGCTTCAAAAACAGAGATAGCTCAAGCAGTAAAAAGAACTTACCAATGGGCTAAAAGAGCTAAGATATACTGGGAAGAGCAGGGGAGAGTGAATGTTTATGGTCGGTATCAAGCTCTTTTTGGCATTGTTCAGGGTGGTAAGCATCTTGATTTGCGACGAAAAGCGCTAAAGCAGATGCTTTCACTTGAGTTCGACGGAGTGGCTTTTGGGGGCGAGACGGTTGGTTATGATATGGAGTGGAGTGCCAGGTTAATTAAGGAGCTTGGGTCGTTGGTTCCAGAAAGTTTACCACGTTATGCTATGGGTTTAGGTCGTGATCCAGCCAATATTGTCGAGGCAGTTAAGGCAGGTTATGATATGTTTGACTGTGTAGGTCCAACACGCCTGGCGCGAAACGGCACTTTATTTGTAGGCAGCTTAGAGATCAGTGGGCAAGGTCAACCGAAATTTATATCTGAGTTTAAAAAAGGTAGGCTAAACATCGGTAATCAGCGTTTTGCTTATGACCAGGCTCCGGTTGACTCAAGTTGTGACTGTTATACCTGTAGGTCGGGTTATACTAGAGCTTATCTACACCACCTTTATAAGATTCGAGAGTTAAGCTACTATCGTTTAGCCTCGATTCATAACTTAAGATTTATGTTGAGGTTGACATATCTTTTAAGAAGGATGATTGTGGACAACTAGTTTAAGTTTACATCTATGCCAAGGTTAAAACCACGTTTTCAATCTAGACGACCAACCTCTAAGCTCAAAAAGTCAAAAAAACGACAAGGGTTAAGATACCTCTTTTTATTCTTGGCCGTTTTATTATTGGGAGGATATCTATTTACCAAGACTTTCATCGCTTCTTTAAGTCTTAGCCTTGATCAAGTTTATGCTTTCTTGTCCCCCCATGATTCTCGTTACAGGCTTGAAGCTATCCTAATTCGTTCTGCAGTTGTTAATCAGCCCCATGAGCTAATCTACTTAACTAAGACGGAAATTGATTTTTCTCAAACAGATGAGATGGATACTCTTAAGCTTGAAATTACAAGCAAGTTGGGGGTCCCCATAGACCAGGTGGTAGTGATACCAAGTTCAGCTCAGTTTAATCGGTGGCAGTTAGTCAGTCAGTTAACAAGGACTGGATTGAGAGGAGGTTTAACCAGTTTTTTAAAAAAAGCAAACTTAGTCTTCTATCTGTTAACAGCCCAATCTCTAGAACTTAAAACTAAAGATGGAGGCTATTTAACTGAGTCTTTTTTGGAAAGAAGTTTGGTTCAGAAAGAGAAAATCTGTTCTGTGGCGGTGATTAATACCACAAACATCAATGGTCTTGCTACTCGCATGAGCCAACTTTTGGAGCAAGGTGGCGTCTATGTAGTTAGAACCGGAAGTGATGATCAGGCTTTCGTGAACTCCTTGGTGGTGTTAGATAAAGACAGAGACGAGTGTTTGCCTACAGCCAAGAAGCTGGAAAGTCTTTTACCTAATCACAAGCCACTTAAGATTGACAAAGTGGTGAATAACTATCGTACCGACATTGTACTTTTTTTAGGAAAAAATTTAGAACCTTTAGTTAGGTGATCACGGTTGATTCGAGATTTATCTTAGGTTCTTTTACCTCATCTTCTTGGTCTAGGTTTATAACCTCAAATGGAACTTTTTCTTGGTACTCATCTTTAATCTCTTTGAATTTGAACCCGCCGACGATAGACTGATTGGGAAACGATCTCACTCCTTGATTGCGTTTTGACTGCTTGGTTTCTTTTAGATAGACAGCGCAGAGATTATGGCCAGCTGTTTGAATGTAACAACTGTATTTATTACCAGTGTTTATAAGCTTGGTAAGCCTAAAGGAGACATCATCCGGCAGGGCTCCGACGTACTTTCCCTCAACCTCAACTGAGATATAGCGCTTTTTTAGTTTTAGTTGGCAACAGTCCCCCGGAGAAAGAGACTCAAGCACCTCTTTACTAGCTAAGCGATGAAGCTTAATGATCTTGGTTTTTCCTGGTTCTTCTACAAAAAGTTGGTTGGAGTTTAGTTGAGGAGTAGGTGACTTTTGGTTTTTCAGTTTAGCAAGGTTTTTTTGAGCAATCTTGTTTTTTGGGTCTATTTTTAAGGCTTTTTGAAAAGCTTTTTTAGCAGCTTGGTTTTTTTTTAACTGGATTAAGGCAACGCCAAGTCGATTTAAGGCTGCCGTATCGTCTGGATTATTTTTGAGAATTTCTTGGTTAAGTTTAACCGCTTTGCCCCATGCTTGATTTTTGGCTGCTACAACAGCTTGAGCTTGCAGACTGTGATTTAACATGGCACCCCTTTTGGTTTACGTGGTAAAATATCCCAAGAAGGATACAGTCAAAGCTCTAATTTGTCAATTGCAAAGCAGCAAAGACAGAAAGGAAGTAAAAGACATGGCCGGTCACAGCAAGTGGAATAATATCAAGCATAAAAAAGAAGCTACGGATGCCAAGAGAGCCAAGGTTTTCAGTCAAGTTTCCAAGATGATACGCGTAGCAGTGAAAGAAGGCAAATCTGGTGACCCAAAGTTTAATCCCGCTTTACGTGTAGCTCTCGAGAAGGCTAGAGCGGCGAACATGCCCAAAGATAAAATTCAGAAAGCTATCGATCGAGGGCTAGGTAAGAGTGCTTCTGGAGCCACTATTCAAGAAATTGTTTATGAAGCCTTTGGCCCTAGTGGTGAAGCCTACATGATCGTAGCTTTAACGGATAATCCGAAAAGAACCAGTTCCGAAGTCAAGTATGTTCTTTCTCGCTCTGGAGGATCTTTAGGGAGTCCTGGTTCTACCAGCTACTTGTTTAAGCGAGATGAAACAGGAGGTTTTCGGGCGATTACACCACTTAGTTTAGATGAAGCAGCTAAGCAGAGAGCTGTTCTATTAATTGAGTCCCTAAGAGATTTAGAGGATATAGAAGACATTTACACCTCTATAGAGGGTCTTTAACACCATGAAATCATCACTTAGAAGACGAGAGAAGTTTGTTTTGGCTTCAATTATTTTAAGCCTAGGATTGATGTTGGTTCAACGAACACCGCTTGATTGGAGGCTGCTCGCCATAGCCATCTTTAGTTTGACAACGTACTTTACTTCAGCTTTGGCTTTATCCGATGACCTTAATCGTTATGAGTGGCTAACCATCCTGCCTTTGCCGGCCATCTATGCTGGTGCGGTAGGTTGGTTTTACTTTTTACTGCCGCGGCACTTTTTTAGTCAAGTTTTTATTCTAGTAATGTTCGGTCTGGGGATGTATGCGATCTACTTAATGAGTAACATTTTTTCAGTAGCCAAGGGTAGAACGGTTCAGTTGCTTTATGCCGCTCATGCCACAAGTTTAGTCTTCACACTTTTAATCTCCTTTATGCTAACCAGTACGGTCTTTTCTTTAGGATTGCCTATTTACTTGATAGTACCAGTGTTGACCGCAGTACACTTCATCCTTATCTTTATGGTTGCTTGGTCGGTTAATCTAAAAAAAACAGAGTTTAAAATGGAGTTAGTTCTAAGTAGTCTTTTAACATGGTTGGTAGCTCAGTTGAGCGTGGCTTTAAGTTTTTTTCCCTTTGAGCCTTGGCATTTTGCCTTGTTTTTAATGACGTTTTTATACATTGGTCTTGGTATCATTCATAGCTATCTTCAAGAAAGGCTATTTACTAAGACTCTAAAAGAGTATGCTTTAGTAGCCTTTTTTGGCCTTTTGGTTTTCCTCTTGGTTTTTCCGGGAAAATAAATTTTCTGTGGTCAGTTTGCGTTAATTTTGCAAAAATAAAGAGTAGAGGAGGGATAATAAGAACAAGTAGCTAGGTGATGTTTTTAATGCTAAACCGATAGCTATTTAATCTGAAGTAACTTCCTAAACTTAACTTTCTAGTTCTTTATTATGGAAAGGTTTTTTGTTTTTTAAAAAACAAGATAGGGGAGAAAAATTTTTTTGGGTGATTACCAGACGGTAAAGTAGGGGAGTTGATATAGTTTGATATAGTGATGAAGGTGTGGAAAACTTAAAACTATAGGACTTATTTTAACTAGATTTAGTCTGGTGAAAAGAAGTTATTTCACAGTTATATAAGATGTTACTTAGGTTTTAAACTAAAAACCTTTTTAAATAGCGTTTTTCTGGATTATCTCTGGTGGGAGGTGGAAGCATAAAAAACCCGAACTGGTTTTTATAGAGGAGTACCTCTGGTTAGCTCTATGGTGTCTACCAGAGGTGACCTCTGGTAGATTTCTGAGGGGGGTATAAGTAGACAGTTTTTTAGGTCTTTGGAGAAATCTGAAGTTTTAAATAAATGCTAACTTTATTCAAAGAAAGTTTTCTTGAGGAAAGACAAGGATAGCCACTTCTACTCCCACTCTATTTAAAAGTTTTTGTTTTGGTTAAAGGGGTGGGTTGTTTGGCTTAGTGTTAAAAAGGTCGATTTAATATGTCGCACAATATTACTTTTACGACATTAAAATAAACTTCAGCCTAAGAAATGCTTAGTTTAACTTAATGTTTATTCTCATACATCAAGCTTTTTCTAACCTTAGTAAACAACTTTAATCGCTTACTCTTTCTCTGTTTGCGTCTTGGTTTTTTAGCTTGCCTTTTAAGCAT
>WFTH01000042.1 GCA_015485595.1 Candidatus Microgenomates bacterium | reverse complement strand
GACAGTCATAACCTTTTACTTGGGCGCCTTTCTCAAGAAGTAGAGGGATAACTTTGGTACTGGGTGCCACCCGCATGTCGTTTGTGTTCGGTTTAAACGAAAGCCCTAAAACCGCCACCTTTTTGCCATCAAAGCCGCCCAACAGTTGATCATAGCGATTGATTAGCTTAGGAATTCGTGTCTCGTTAAGCTCGTTAATCTTGTTAAATAAGTTGTCTGCCTCGCCCACCGTACGAGAGTAAGCAGCTAACTCCTTCACATCCTTCGGGAAACACGAACCACCATAACCAAAACCTGGATACCAGTAGTGGTGGCCGATGCGTTTGTCATAGCCTATGGCTTTTATAACTTCATCTACATCAGCGCCATTTTTCTCACATAGGTCGGCCACCTGGTTGGCAAAGGTAATTCTGGTAGCTAGGTAAGCATTAGCCGAGTACTTGGCCATTTGAGCCGACTCGGGTGAGACCTTAACAATCGGCGCTTTAAATGGCTTATGTAAAGCTTCTAAAGCTTTAAAAACCACTGCTTCATAAGCGCCAATCACCACGCGATCTGGATTTAAAGTATCCTCTACCGCACTGCCTTCTTTTAAAAACTCCGGAAGCGATGCTAAATGGAACTTTTTGTCTGTTTTTGAAGTAACAACCTCTCTTACTTTGTCCAAAGTGCCCGGCGGCACGGTCGACTTAATCACGATGATCGCTTCATCCTTAATATGTGGAGCTAAACTTTCGCTAGCCGCTAAAACATACTTAAGATCCGCATTACCAGAAGGAGCCGAAGGTGTGCCTACTGCGATCATAATAATGTCGGCATCTTTAATAGCTTCTTCATAGTCAGTGGTAAACTTAAGTCTGCCGGTTTTTTGAGTTTGGACTAAAAGCTCTTTAAGGCCCGGTTCGTAAAACGGTACTTGAGAATTTTTTAAAAGCTTAATCTTTTTCTCATCAATATCAAGCCCGTAAACTGTGTTGCCCAGCTTAGCATAGACCGCGGCCGATACCACTCCCACAAATCCAGTGCCGATAATGGTAAGATTAAAAGGTGTCTTTTGTTTCATTTAAAATCCTTAAAAGATGATTAAGTTTAAACTAAGATTACCACTCATGCCCTATCAAGTTGCAAGCTTGATAGTTATCTCTTTTTGGCTTTTACTTTATAACAGTCTTGATTATCAATGGTTAAGGTATTTTTTTCAAGGCCCAGAGCCGATAGTGCTTGAGCTTGAAGGACTACCTAAAGTACCGGTTTTAAAGAGTAAACTAGAAAAACTGGGGGAAAAAGACGCCATTCTGAATACTCAAGGCAAAGCCATAAGCAGTTCAGAATCTCTACATCAGCAATCTGAGATTCCGGATCAAGTCATAAATAACAACCTACTCCCAACTCCAACTTCCCTTGGCGCCTCGGTCTCGGCTGAGGCTATTCTGGTCTATGACATTAACTCAAAAACCCCCATGATTGCCAAAAACCCAAATAAAAAACTCCCTCCGGCCTCCACCGCCAAGCTCATGACTGCCTTAGTAGCTCTTGAAACTTACTCGCCAGAGACCTTGCTTAAGTTTACTCCTAGTGACTTTCGCTTTGGCTATAACAAGGACTTTCAAGTAGGCGAGGAGATGACGGTTAAGGATCTGATCACGGTCATGCTGGTTGAGTCAGCTAACGAGGCGGCCTTCAACCTGGCCAGAAACCACCCTCAAGGCGAGGCTGGTTTTATAAAAAGAATGAACGAAAAAGCAAAGGAGACAGGTTTAAAAAACACTCACTTTACTAACCCGGCTGGCTTTGATAACCCAAACCATTACTCCACTGCCAACGACCTAAATCGGCTGGCAGCCATCGCCACTCAAGACCCAATGCTAAAAAAGATTGTAAAGTTAAAAAAAGCGGAAATATCCGACTTTTCTAGAAGATTTAAACATAATATCGCCTCCACCAACAAGCTTCTGCTTTATAATCCTCAGGTGATCGGAGTTAAGACCGGCACCACTCCAGGAGCAAAAGAGGTCCTGATCACTCAGTTTAAACTTGATGATGAGAGAGTCTTGCAGATTACGGTTATGGGCAGCGAGGATCGGTACGAGGACACGCTTAAGCTTTATGATCTAGCGATAAGAAACTTTCAGTGGGTCAGTGTTGAAAGCTTGGTCAAAAAGATACTCAAGTCCTAGTCTTTTCTTTTTCAATCTTCTTCTCTTCCACTCGCTTCGCCAAGCCTCAATAAGGCGGGTCTTCTATCTTTTATCTGACTCAATCTTAATTTTAAGTTCTTCAAGCTGCTCTTTGCTAATCTCTGCCGGAGCATCCATGACCGCCGTCTTGCCAGAAGAGGTCATCGGGAAAGCGATCGCCTCTTTAAGTGACTCCTCACCAGCCAAAAGCATCACCAATCGATCAAGACCTAGCGCAATCCCCCCATGAGGCGGCGTACCCACCTCAAAAGCTCTTAGCATATGACCGATCGAGGCCTCAATCTCTTCATCCGTGTAACCCATAATCTTAAAAGTGGCTCTTAGCACTTCTGGTTGGTGGGCGCGAATACTGCCACCACCGACCTCGTAACCGTTACAGACTAAGTCATATTGAGCGGTTAAGATCTTCTCGATGTTCTTCCCAGCCAAGTGATCTTCTAAAAACTCAAGTTGTGGTTGACTAAACGGATTATGGGTAAAAGTCCAACCAGACTTGCCGTCTCTAACCTCGGCTTCATCTTCTTTGTCTACCTTTTTGAAAAAAGGAAAGTCTATCACCCAAGCAAAAGCTAGCTTGCCTTCCTTTTTATCTGCTTCGGTTCTTAAGTCAAACTTATCCGCTCCAAACTTCTCAAGCGCCTCCTTATAAGTAAAAACCGGAAACTGCTCGTCCTTTAGCTTACCACCCACGGTCCTAACTACAGCCTTAACCACCGCCTCAACCGTTGACATTACCACTTTTTGATTCACAAAACTTATCTCCAAGTCCACTTGAGTGTGCTCAAAGCCACGATCGGCTCTTAAGTCCTCGTCGCGAATACAGCGAGCCAGCTGAAAGTAACGTTCAAAACCAGCGGTCATTAAAAGCTGTTTGTACTGCTGAGGGCTCTGAGGTAGTGCATAAAACTTGCCTGGATTTAGCCTGCTTGGCACCACAAAGTCGCGTGAGCCTTCTTTGGTTGACTTGGTGAGCATCGGCGTCTCGATCTCCACAAAGTCTCGCTTTATAAGTTCTTGGCGAAACGCCTGAGCTAAGTCAGAGCGCAAGCGCATGTTTCTTTGTAAACGCTTACGGCGTAAGTCCAGGTAGCGATACCTTAGGCGCACCTCCTCGTTAATCTCGTAACCATCGGTGTCTATCGGAATCGGCAGCTCTTTAGCTAGGTTTAGTACCTGATACTCTTTGACATCGATCTCGATCTGGCCGGTTGCGATGTTTGGGTTAACCAGTTTCTCTGGTCGTTTTTTTACCTGGCCGACAATTTTTAAAACCGACTCTGGTGTGACCTCACTTAACATTTTATAACCAACGCACTGAACTTTGCCGGTCCTGTCCCGTAAATCTATAAAAGTAATCTTTCCATGATCACGCTTGGTGTCTACCCAACCATAAAGCGTAACAGTCTGACCCACCTTCTGCGGTGTTTCTTTAACTAAAGTTCGTTTACTTGGGGTTGAAGATTTTTTGAGCATGGGGTATATTATGCCACTGTGATAAAGATAAGTTAAGGAGGAAAAGTGGAAAACAAACATGAGAATGGCTTACAAACACAGTTTGGAGGACTTGATTTTGAAACAGCTAAAGCCATGGGGTTAGGAAGAAGCAAAGCAATTGCTGTCATGAGAAGAAAAATGGCAGGAAAACAACTACCAAACGACCCAGAATTATATCCAAATGACTTCAGATGTGATGCTGAACAAGTATCCATAGATAAACATGGAAAAGTAAAAAAGAGCTGGTAAAACCTACTAGCAACTAGCATCGTTGCTAATATGCCTCCATTAACTCAAACAGAATTTTGCATTCAAGTTCCACCATCAATCAAAGACTTAGTTATGCCTAGAATTTTAGATTCTAGCAATTACGCTAATGGTTTAAGAATTCAGCAACAAATTAAAATCGCCTTTTATCCAACTGACAACCCAGCAAGTTTTAGCACTTGCAACCTGCAACTTGTGAAAAAAGCCTCACAATCCAGGGGATATAATATATTCAAAGCAAAAAACGCTGATATGTGGTTTAAGTCACCTGTCAAATTAACAGAGGGGAACAAAAGAAAAATGAATATATATGCCCAAGCATTGCGTATGGTACTACTTTATTCTGGCCTAACCCATCTTATAGATAATGTATGTGCTTGCCGTATGATGGTAACCGAACCTCAGAATGTAAAAACAAGCGAGATAGCTCTGGCAATGCCACACATGGGAACAACTATAGACTACCTATTAAGAGCGGTTGCTGTGAATGAAGCGCTGATGGGGTGGTTATACCATGTTTATAGCACTGGATTAGAAATGGCCATAAAGTTATTGGAGGAAAACAATATTTGGGTGGATGACCCAAACCCAGGAAATATAGTTGTATATCCACACGATAATACTTTAGACAATGACTTGGTGCATATAGGCATTATTGATATACATAAAAAACGTCAGGTTGCTAAAAACCCTCAGCTAACAAGTCATTTAAAACAAAGATTTGCTGCTACAATGGCAAAACACGGCATCTCAAGAAGAAGAACTATTTATCCACTCAAATAAGTGATTCATTTACTCTAAGGTGTTGGTTTTCACTTTTAACTTTTCACTACTCCTAGCTCCTAGTTCTATTATTAATCATTAATCACCTGCCCTTAAGTTGCTTCGCGCCAGCTGATGCAAGCGGGCCTGCCCGCAGTTGCTACAGCGTTGCAGTCAGGTCAAATCAAACTCCAAATTACAAATAGTTTTCAAAACTCAAATCTCAATTTGCAAACATTTGGTTAATTGATAATTGGACCTTGTTTGTTATTTGGTGCTTGGTAATTGGTTATTAACATTCTTCATTCTCCACTCGCTTTGCTCGGGAGAATGACAATCCCACATCCAGCACCTAGTATCTAACATCTTTAACCACCAACTGCACCCTCTTCCGCCCGTTCCAGCTGTTTTTCTCAATCTTTGCTAAAATACTAAGTCTTTGACCAATCTCTAAATAGCTCACTTTGTCTCCAGCACCCCACCAGAGAGCTTCTAGTGGTTGAAAACCGTTAACTTTCGGAGGCTTAACTAACAGTTTAAGGTGTTTCTGACTGTTGCCAATGACTTTTATGGCTACAACCTGCATGTTTCTTAAAACAAACAACGGCTCTGGGTTACCTATACCAAAAGGTCTAAACTTCTCTAGTAAGTCAACCGTTTCTAAGCTAAGCAGCTTAGAAGGCAGAATTGCATCGGCTGTTTCGGCTGTGGTTAACAAGCTTTCATCAATAGTTTCGTTAGCCAGTTTCGTTAGCTTAACCTTAAAACTTTCTAGGTTTTCCTGCTTTAAACCAAACCCTGCCGCCATGGGATGGCCACCAACCTCCACTAACTCTTCGCGCACTTGGCGCAGTAGGTTAGTAATGTGAATACCTGGTAAACTACGGGCACTCCCCTTTGCCATACCATCATTACTTAAGGAGATCGCCAGGGCCGGCCGCTTAAACTCCTCTACCAGTCGCCCAGCAATTAAACCGACCACACCTTCGTGAAAGGTCTCTGAGACGACAATGATGACCTTTTGTTCCTGCAAACTCTCTAGCTTAACCAACCTTTGAGCTTCTAGG
>WFTH01000041.1 GCA_015485595.1 Candidatus Microgenomates bacterium | reverse complement strand
GTTTATTAAGTTTAATAAGTTTAGTTTTAATTGCTTTTTATAAAACTAAGGTGAAAAAAGTACGGGATTAATAATGCAACAGTTGCCAAGTTAAGTTTGAGTAGTCTCCTTGAGTTAAGGTTATTATAGTTACTCCGCTTGCAATAACTAGAATGGCAAACCCCAGATAAAAAACTCCCTGATTTAGTTTTTTATTAGTTGGTTTTAACAAGCTCACAAAAGGCAGTATGGTAAGTATTACCACCCAATGGGGGTTAACGTTAGGAGAGTTTAAACCGGCAACTAAAGCAACTCTCATAAGTGGTAGCATGGCTAAAAACCAAAAACTTATAACTAGAAGTGGGTTAGCACGCTTATAAATAAATTCTAAAAGAGAGCGGATACCAAGAAACATAACCGGATAGATGGCATACTCGTACCAGCCATTAATATTAGTTTCACCTACAGCCAGTAAGCTTAAAGCAAAAAAGCCGACAATCAGGCTGGCAGCCGGCAGGTAGTTATCTTTTTTCGTTAACTTAGATTGAAAAATAATCACTAGACCACTTGTAAAAAGCAACGCCTTGGTAAAGGTGGGCCATAGATGACTGGTTAAAGTGGGGTGAAAAAGGAAACGATGGAGTAGTGTAACTAAGCCTGTATGTCTAGATGACTGGCCGAATAAAATTCTAAAAAACAGGGCTTGGTTAAAGTAAGCGCCATAAAGCCAAAAAAGAAAAAAGCCACATAAAAGGCTTATAAAACTAAAAACAACTAACTTTTTTTCTTTAAGCAGCCAAAAATAGATCATCAGTCCTCCGCCAATGAATGCGCCTTGTACTTTACTTAAAACTGCCAAGATAATCACTAACCATAAGATTTTAAACCAACGTTTTTTTAGACTAATTAAAGCCACTAAAGAAAAAGTGGCTAGTAAGTTATCCGCCAAAGCCATACGACTGCTAAAAACAATCAGCGGTAAAGAAGCAAAAGTAAGTGTAGTTAAAAGATTAATAAGTTCATCTTTTTTATTAGGAAAATAAAGTTTTAAAAGCCAACCTAAAAGGAGAATGTTAAACGTTCCAATAAAAAGCATGGGGAAGCGAATCGCTTTTTGACTGGGAAAATCTGTCCAGTGCTGAGCTTGTAGAAGATGCATACTGCCAGGAATAAAACTAAATAGTGGCGGATGATCTAAAAACGGTCTGACTAAAGGAGCATGATGGGGCAGTGGTTGATAAACTGCCTGGTATTTTTTATAAGCGGGAAACTCAGACCAAGCGGTGGGTTGATGATCAATGATCAGAGATGAACCTAACCACGCCCAAGCCCTTTCATCGGCCGTTTCTATCAATGCTGGAAAGCTGCCATAATGGATACTTCTAAGGAAAAATCCAAAAAAAACTACTAGAATCAACCAAAACCAGTAACGTGATTTTAAACCGGTTAATTTCATTACTTAAGTAGTGTAGCATAAAATCTGAACTTGAGAGTTTGGCTTAAAACAGTGATAATAAGAAAATGTTAAAAAGAAAAAAACCAAAACTGACATTTTTAATTTTACTGCTGACTTTGGTGTTTGCGCTGGTGGCCAGATTTATCGCTTTGGGTAAAATTCCCTGGGGTCTTTATTGGGATGAGATAGCGATGTACGTAGATATCAAGTCTTTACTTGTCACAGGCAAAGACATACATGGTTTGCCTTGGCATCAGTTAATCTTTCCTTCTTATGGAGACTATAAAGCGCCGGTTTATCTTTGGTTGGCTTGGCTTGCCGCCAAGTTTTTTGGCTTGTCTGAGTTTAGTTTGCGTCTAACTTCAGCTTTAGCAGGCAGTTTAACAGTCTTTCTAGCTGGAGCAATCGGTTTAAAATTACTGGAGTTTGGCAAAGCAAAACCAGGTCACAACTTAAAAATATTTACTTTTTTGAGTGTTCCTCTCGTTGTTGCTTTTTCTCCTTGGAGCTTTATGTTTTCGCGCACCGCTTTTGAAGGACACTTATCTCAATTTTTTCTCGCTTTAGCAGTCTATCTACTTTTATTATTTGAGCCTTTGGACAAGTTGAGGCGTTTTTGGCTGATACCAGCATGGTTTCTGGGTATCTTAAGCATCTACACTTACTACTCTACTAGATACGTTTGGCTTGTGGTTGCGCTAGCGGTCATCAGCATTAAGTTTATTCAGACAAAGAAAAAGTCTGGTTTAGCCTACTTAACTAGCGCTATTTTACTCGTTGTCTTTAGTTTACTAGCCTTAGTTCCTTTAAAAAACTCTCCATTTTATAACGCTTCGCAAAATTTGCGTTTTAGTACTTCGTCTATAATTGATGCTCAAAATACCAGGGAAAGAGTGCTTAAAAGTAACCGATATCGTCAGTTGGCTGGTAATACCAAGCTTGATCGGGTGTTTTTCCACCGCGACCTTTTTCTTTTAGATGATTTGGGGAAAAATTTAAGTGCCAATCTTTCATTAAATAATTTATTTTTAATCGGTGACAGCAACTTAAGGCACGGTACTGGTCTTTTTGGACTCTTTTTAATCTCGTTCTTGCCGTTTTTTTTCATTGGTTTGTACCAGCTTGCTAAAGAGAATAGGCCAAGTTTAGTTTTGGTTATTGTTTGGTGGTTAGTCGCTTTACTGCCAGCATCGGTACCGAACGAAGTGCCTCACGCTTTAAGATCTTTGAATGCTTTAATGCCCTTAAGTTTGCTTATTGGTTTTGGTTTGGCGACAAGCTTTGATTATTTAACCAAAAAAGAAACTAAGTTACACACTAACTTTTTAACTTTAGGTTTAAGTTTGGTACTAATTTTAAACTTTGTTTTTTTTATAGACTACTACTTTAAACACTACCCACTAGCTTCTGCTTCCAGTTGGCAAGTGGGTTATAAGGAGCTTGCCAACTTGGTTTACAAGTATAGAAAAGACCAAGAGCCGGTAGTTGTCTTAGCGCCGGATGATAGATTTTACCTTTGGCTTATGGGTTATGGACCGTACAAGGGGAACGAGTTTGCTGGTTGGTCAGAGAAAGATTTCAAAAAAGAAAATTTTGACGATATTTATTTTAATCAAGCAAAACAAAAAGCACTAGCGCTGAATAAAAAAGAAGGTGAGTATTTAGTTGCCGGAGATCAATCTAAAGTAATTCAGTTTATCAACCGAAACAAATTCGGTAACGTAGTTTGCTTTTTAAGTGAAACCGGTAATGAGGGAGAGATTGAACCGATGGTATGCAAAGTACATCTTAAGATAAATATTAATGATTAAAATGTAGGTTGTCATTTTGAAAATT
>WFTH01000040.1 GCA_015485595.1 Candidatus Microgenomates bacterium | reverse complement strand
TCTAGACTAAAGATGCAACAAGAATCAAACCACTCAAAGCATAGGCAGATTTTTACTTGGTTGGTTAAGTTTGTTTTAGTTATGGTCTTTGGCCTGACCCTAATCTTAAAGCTAGATCTTTTAAACCATGGTTTTTGGTTGGGGCTTTTGATCTTTGGTTTAGTTTTGGGTGGGTTGTTTCCTGAACTTGACGAAAGATTTTTTTACTCAATCTATGCAAAAAAAGCTCAACTAAAAGGAGTTTTAAGTCGGTCTCTTATCTTTTTAGTTATCTTTATTCCTTTGGCTGTTTTTATTATCACCTCCTCATCTAGCCCTTTTGGCCTAGGGTTTGTTTTGGGTTTTTTGGTTAGTAGTGTGGTTGATCTTTTGACTGATCTGTCTTTACCCCAAAGCTTTCAAGCTCGCTATCTTTATCAGTTTGCTCGTGAGTTTACTCCAGATGAACAGAGACTGATCGCTTTTTCGTATAGTGGTTTAGCGTTGTTGGTTGGTTTGTTAGCGCTACTATGATCATCTATCCGCTTTTACCTCAAGTAGTTTCGGTTGGACCGGTGAGTTTTTACACCTATGGTTTGCTTGTGGGCTTAGCTCTTGTGATTGGTTTAAGTTTAATCGAGCGTAGAGCTAAGCCGGCAAAGATTAAGTTTAACTCTTTATGGCGTTTACTAGTGGTGATGTTGCTTGGTGGTTTGGTGGGAGCTAGAGCTTGGCACTTTCTTACCGACTGGCAGCTTTATATAAACAATTGGTTTAACATTTTCAATCTACGTACCGGCGGACTGAGCATCTTAGGAGCAGTAGCAGGAAGTATCCTAGCCTTAGGAGTTTTTTCTCTTTGGCAAAAAAGAAAAAAACGACCAACACTTAACTGGCACTTGGTACTTGACTTGGTTGTTTTTGGATTACCACTATCTCAAGCAGTTGGTCGTTTGGGAAACTTTGTGAATCAAGAACTTTATGGCTTGCCGGTAAAAGCTGAGTCTGTCGGGTTGTTAAACTATCTACCCAAACTTTATGTAACGCCTAAATTTCGCTTAGCTGCTTACAAAGGGGTTAAGCTTTACCACCCCTTGTTTCTTTATGAGTTAGTCTTGCTTTTAGTCATTGCTGGTTTTATTTATCTATTTGATCGTAAAGTGCGATTTTTTAGACTAGGCCAAGGTCGGCTGTTTCTGTTTTATTTGGCAAGTTATAGTTTATTTAGGTTCTTTTTGGAGTTTTTGCGGCTAGAGAAGGCAACTTGGCGGCTGGGAAGCTTGGAGTTGGGGGTTAATCAGCTCGTGCTTTTGGCGGTTGGTTTAGTTAGTGGAGGATGGTTGGTGTTTTTATGGTATCAAGAGACTCAGGCTAAACGGTAGATGATCTGAGCCTGTGTTTGGACCCAGGGTAAAGTCAACTACTTGAACGTCCTTGGTTACCAAGGCGTGATCGATTGGAATACGCATAAGCTTGGGCAGTTGGGTTGGCCAGGAAGGACTGATACCTTCTCCTTGACGAGCGTCTGTTACTCTGCCTTCTTTTACTAACCGCCTAAAATTTGGGGAGAAACCGGTGGCGTTAAAGTCGCCGATTACCACAGTTCTTATCTGTCTTTTACTTAAGTAGTCTGCTAGACCTTTAAGAACCAGATCCCGCTCGGTTCTTAAGGGTTTGGTCATTGGTGGTGGAGGGTGAATGACGATTAAGGATAGGTTCGGCTCGTCTTTAAGTTTGAAGTTAACCTCAACAGCCGGGTATTTGGAACCACCAAAGTAGTGGATGTAGGGTTTGCGGCTAAATGGTTTCTGACTAAAGATCACTATACCGAGGCGTTGCTTGACGCCTGATTGGTGAAAGGAGTAAGGGTAGTTAGCTTTTAGACTCTTTTTCAAGGTCTGAAAGTGAGCGTAAGAGACCTCAACCAGTGCGACCACTTGAGGTTCTTCTTTAGTAACGTAGTTAAGTAAGGGGGTAAAGTTGGTGGTGCCATAGTTTAGGTTGTTAAAAACCAGGGTTAGAGGTGTTTGAGTTTCTAGTTTTGGTTTGGCGGTTACTTGAGGTTTGTAGTAAAAGGGTAGTAGCATGACAAAACTAAGTCCAAAACCCAAAACACTAAAGACGATCAGTTTTGGTTGGCGCAAGATAAGCCAAAGGAGAGTAAAACCCAGAAACATCAGGGCGTATTGAGCGTAGAAGTGACTAAAAAGCTCAAGTGGCCAGATGATTGAGCTTAAAGCTGGCAAGATAGAGAACAGAGCCAGAGCAAAAGTGGCGACCTTAAACAGCTTTATGGTGGTAGTTTTAAGATTGATTGACATAGTTTTGTCTTTGTCATTCAAAAAACCTGCCCTAAAGCCACGCATAACGTTGCAGGCGGGTTTAAGGCAAAGTCATAAAGTGTTTAGAACGACACAGTTGTTAGTATATACTTAAAATCAATGTTAAAAAACAGACAGCTTTTGGTTTTGCTTGTCAGCCTGATTTTTCTTGGAGCTGGCATTTTATGGTTTTGTCAAGCTAAAGTCAAGCTTGCTATCTCTTTGCCAAAGGTGTCACAGGCATCACCAAGCCTTTATCAACGCCTAAAAAATCTGCCCGACCATAGCCTGACTCAAGTGAAAGTGGGTAAAAAAATCTACACCTTGGAAGTAGCAAACACACCGACATCATTAACTCAAGGTTTGGGTGATCGCAACTTAGACGAGGTTAAAGGTG
>WFTH01000039.1 GCA_015485595.1 Candidatus Microgenomates bacterium | reverse complement strand
GTGAAAAAAAGACACCTTACACAGAAAAAGACAAACCAAACCCCATCGAGTGGTACGGCCAGACCAAGTATGAAGCCGAAAAAATTGTTCAGACTCTAAGCACACCTTGGACCATCTTAAGAATCGACCAACCGTTTCGCTCAGATGAAGCAGTCCGTCCAGATGTGGTTAGACGGATTATCGCCAAGTTGAAAGATAACACCTTACCGCCTCAGTTTGCTGATCACACCATGGGACCGACATTTATTGATGACTTTGCTCGGGTACTTGACTTTATCATGCGCCAAAAAGTAACCGGTCTTTATCATGCCTCAAGTGGTGAGTCCTGGACCGACTATGAGTTTGCCTTAGAGATTGCTAAAAAGCTAGGGTTAGAAGATAAGGTGCGCCCAGGCAGTCTAGCCGAATATTTAAAAACCACTAACCGCCCTTACCAAAAAAACACCGCGCTTGATATTAGCAAATTAAAAAAGGAGCTTGATTTTAATTTAACACCCATAAAAAAAGCGATACATCAAGTAAAAACTTAGAGTGTCATACATTGTATGACACTTTGGCGGTGGTGAGATTGAGGTTAAAAATACCCACTTCTTTTTCCACCTCAAGCAAGTTTTGATTCTTGTATATTTCTAAATCATACTTGGTTTGAAGATTAAGCCAAAATTCAGGTGAGGTTTGAAAGTATCTAGCCAGACGATAAGCAGTATCTACAGACATAGCACGCTGACCTTTAACAATCTCGTTAATCCTCCTGGCTGGCACGTTAACCTCTTTAGCCAAGCGGTACTGAGAAAGCCTAAAGGTTTTAAAACTCCTCTAGTAAGATCTCTCCCGGATGCACTGGTGCAAATAAAGTTTTATTTCTCATTTTATTGGAGAAATTATATAAAGCCAATCGCTATAGATAATTTTCCACTTTGATGGGTTATTTTTAAGCAAATTGCTTACACTAACATAAAACATTAGAGGAAAAAACAATACTGCCCCTCCCTTTCTAACTACTCTATGCAGCTGATCCAATAAAAAAGGCATGTCTGCATATTCAAGAGATCCATCAATACCAAAGGCTATTACTAGACCATATGCATCGTCTGCTGATCCAAGTAAAAAATCAGCAGCATTTTGTATAACATGACGTCTATTTGGATTTTCACTGCTTAAATTAGGATTGAAGTCAACGGTAGTGATTGGGAAAAACACACCCTCAGGGAACCCCAAGCCCTCTGCTAGTAAACGCAAAATTCCATTTCTTCTATAGCTGACCCAGAGAATAAAGCTAAAGATGGTCCCAGCATGTTTTGAATATTTAAATTAGCAATATTTAAAAGCAACTCCTCTGCCGCTGATTTGGCCAACTCTCCATTAGCACTCACCGAATGAGCTTTGTGTTCTGTTTTACTTGGTTTAAATCTTGCACTCATTACTGGTGGGTTTACTTCTGATGATCTTCCCATAATAAAGTTAGATTTTACTATTAGCTACTTGATGTTTATTAATCATCAATCACCAAAGCACCAAATATCAAACAATTTCGTTATTTGGTCATTTGTTATTCGTTATTTCTATTTAACATCGTTTGGTCATTGATGATTGGTTCTTGTTTGTAACTTGATTATTGGCACAATGACGAGTGTTTTTTCCTAAACTCCTCTATCTTCTTATGATCTCCAGACAAAAGTACCTCCGGCACCTGCCAGCCTTTGTAGTTGGCTGGCCGAGTGTAGGCGGGTGGTGCTACCAAACCTGGCTGAGAATGCGTTTCACCCTCAAGGCTTGATTCGTTACCTAAAACACCAGGTAGTAAACGGGTGACCGCATCGACGATAACCAACGCACCTGGCTCACCGCCGGTTAAGATAAACTCGCCAATGCTCACTTCACCATCTACCAGATAATCAGCCACGCGTTGATCCACATCACCATAGTGGCCACAGATTAAAGTAAGCTCATTAAGTTTAGCAAGCTGCTTGGCCCAGGCTTGATTAAACTGCTTGCCTCTGGCAGAAAGCAGCAAAATCAACTTGCCCACCTGCCCCTTCTTCACCCCTAGACTCTCAAGCGCTCGATCGATTGGCTCCACCTTCATGATCATGCCCGGTCCACCACCAAACGGTCGATCATCGGTGGTCTTGTGCTTATCGGTAGCAAAGTCACGAATGTTAATCAAGTTAACCTTCACCAAGCCCCGATTAATCGCCTTACCCAAGATCGAGGTCTGAAGCGGACCTTCAAAAAAGCCAGGAAACAGTGTTAAAATGTTAACTGTCATAAAGCTATTATAAACCATCTTATGGTAGTCAAAAAAAACTCTCAGAGACTAACCCTTACTAAAGCTGCCTTTTTAGCTCGACAGACAATCAAGTTTGGGGGTGTGGTGATCGTCTTAATCATCGTTGCTCAGAGCTTATTTAGCTCTTTTAGGGCTTACTGGAAAGCCACCCATCCAGCACCGCCACCGCCGCCAACAGTCGGATTTGGCGTTCTGCCTGACCCAAAGTTTAAGGTTAACCCAAAACTTAAGGCAAAAACACCAAAAACCTACAAGCTTGAAACAGCTACCGGCTCCTTAGGGCGATTTCCTAATCAGCTTGAAGTTTATCTCATGCCAAAAAAGGCACCCAGTCTTTTAGATCATGAACAAGCTATGAAGTTAGCCAAAGAATACGGATTTGTCTTTGAGCCGGCAATACTGACCGAGCGCAAATATCGTTGGATCAAACCAGGCAAGCTAACCAAAACCTTCACTTTGGAAATTGTAAATCATACTTTTGAGTACAAAACAGATTACCTCGAAAAACCAGCACTAATCTTAGAAAGTAAGGAACTACCACTAAAGTATCAAGCTGTCGAGCTGGTTAAAGGCTTTTTAAAAACCGGTAAACTGCTCAAGCCTGACATAGCCACCGCTTCTGGAGAAATCAGTTACCTAAAGATTATTGGCAACGACCTGGAACCAGCTCTTTCCGTCTCTGATGCGGATCTAATGCAGATCGAACTCTACCGCTACCCTATAAAAAGTAAATACCGAACCTACACCCAAGAGGGTGATCGTGGCATCGTACACGCCTTGATCTCTGGCTATGGCTCAGGCACAGACTCTTTGGTTTTACTTAGAAACGCCTATTATCCGGTTGACTACTTAAGCTATGAGACCTATCCTTTAAAAAACGTTAAAGAGGCTTGGAATCTGCTAATCTCTGGTCATGGCTACATAGCCAAAAAC